>JAIKZT010000288.1 GCA_024682015.1 Clostridia bacterium | reverse complement strand
TGCATGGCGTCGTCCATGGCCTCGATCTTATCGGCGATCTTCTCGATGCGGCGGATCTCCTTATCGTTCCAGTCGCCGAACAGTTTCTCTAAAAAACCCATAAAATTCTCCTAAATATCTCTAATCTTTTCCCCAATTTTGTTTATCGAAGAGAAAGTGGGACAAGGAACCGTCCCCATGTCTCACAGCCCCAGCGCCTCGATGCGGTCGAACGCCTCCAGCAGCTTGGGCAGGCCGACCGTGCAGCACACGCGCACGAAGCCCTTGCCGCAATCGCCGAAATCGCTGCCGGGCACCACGACCACGTGAGCCTCCTTCAGCACCTTCAGCGTGAATTCGACGTCGTCCATCCCCGTTTCGCGCACGTCCACGTACAGGTAGAACGTGCCGGGAGGCGGGGACTGCACCTTCAGGTGCGGGATCTTGTTGATGCGCTCGGCGGTCTTGAACATGCGCTCCTTGAACTCCGCCATGATCGGCTCCATGTACGGCGCGCCCTGCTCCAGGCAGAACTTCGCCATGCGCTGGGAGATGGCCGGCGCGGTGTAGACCATGTTGACGCCTTCGAGGTTGATGGCATCGATGATCTGCGGCGGCGCGATGACCCAGCCAAGCCGCGCGCCAGTGGCCACGTAGTTCTTGGACAGCGAGTTCATGACGATCGTGCGCTTCGCGGCGCCCGGAATGGACAGCATGGTCGTGAACGGCACCTCGTAGCTGAACGCGGTGTAGATCTCGTCCGCGTAGATCAGCAGGTCGTATTTCTCGGCCAGTTCGTAGATCGCTTCGAGGTCCTCTCTGTGCAGGCACGTGCCGGTCGGGTTGTTCGGGTTGCACAGGAAGATACCCTTCGTCTTCGACGTGATGTACTTCTCCGCGACATCCGCCCGGATGCGCCAGCCGTTGTCGGCGCTGGTCGGGAAGAACACGGGCACGCCGCCCGCGTAGCCCACCTGGACCTTGTAGGCCAGGAACGTGGGATCCGCGATCAGCAGCTCGTCGCCGGGATTGATCGTGGCAAAGCACGACAGGAAGCACGCGTAATCGCCGGATGCGACGATGATGACGTTCTCCGTGGGCACGTCCACGCCCAGGTCTCTTTTGTACATGTTGACGACGGCCTGAATGACGTCCGGATAGCCCTTGGGCTGCGAATAGTGCGTGTAACCCGCCAGCGCGTCCTTATACCCCGCCTCGAGGATCTCCTTGGGCGTCGTAAAGTCCGGATCGCCGATGGACAGGTCGATCTTGTCGGTCATATCCTTGGACAGGCCCGCCAGCTGCATGAGCACGCTCGGCTTGAACCCCTTGTGCCTTTCTGCGACAAATTTCATATCCATAAACTGTGCCTCCTGATAGTTGTGTAGTGTTAACAAGTTATTATATCATTTTTCGTGTGCCTTGTGTGAGGAAATCTAGGGCTCCTGCGCCTGCGAAGCGACATGATAACAGCCGCGATATCAGCATACCGCGGCTGTTATTATTTGTAAATACTTATTTTGTATTTTTTTACAATTTCATCGACTCTATCCGGTTGCAGGCCTCCATGAGCTTTGGCAGGCTCACCGTTGCGCATATGCGCACGAAGCCCGTTCCGCACGCTCCGAAATCGCTGCCGGGAACGAGCGCCACGTGCGCTTCCTTCAGCGTCTTCAGCACGAATTCGTAGTCGCTCAGGCCTGTTTCGCGCACGTCGACGAACAGGTAGAACGTGCCCGGCGGCGGGGACGGCACGTGCAGATGCGGGATCCGGTTGATCCGCTCCGCCGTTTTGAACATGCGCTCCTTGAACTCCGCCATGATGGGCTCCATGAAGGGCTTGCCCTGCGTCAGCGCGAACTTCGCCATGCGCTGCGAGATGGACGGCGCGCTGTAGACCATGTTCAGGCCCTCCTGCGCGATGGCGCCGATGATGTCGGGCGGCGCGATGATCCAACCGAGCCGCGCGCCCGTAGCCACGTAGTTCTTGGACAGGCTGTTGATGACGACGGTGCGCTTCGCGGCGCCGGGGATGCTCAGCATCGAGCAGAACGGAACTTCGTAGCTGAATGCCGTGTAGATCTCGTCCGAATAGATCAGCAGATCGTATTTCTCGGCCAGTTCATAGACAGCCTGCATGTCCTCGGGGTGCATGCACGCGCCGGTCGGATTGTTGGGCGTGCAGATGTAGAGGCCCTTCGTCTTCGGCGTTACGTATTTCTCCGCCTCTTTCGCGCTAAACCGCCAGCCGTCCGCTGCGGATGTGGGCACCATCACCGGCACACCGCCCGCGTAGGATACGTGATAGCGGTAGCACATGAAGCTGGGATCGGGGATCAGCACCTCGTCGCCGGGGTCAATGGTGGCGAAACCGGCCATGAACGACGCGTAGTCGCCCGACGCGACGATGATGACGTTCTCCGGTCCGATCGCGATGCCGAGGTCGTTCTTGTACGTGCCGACCACCGCGCCGATGACGTCCGGATAGCCCTTGCCCGGCGAATAGTGCGTGTAGCCTGCCAGAGCGTCCCGATAGCCGGCCTCCAGAATGGGGGCCGGCGTCGTGAAGTCCGGATCGCCGATGGAGAGGTCGATCAGATCGTCCATGCCCTTCGACAGTTCCGCGACCTCTTCCATCAGGCTGCCCTGAAAATGAAGATGTCTTCTCGCGATAAAACTCTTCGCCATTATTCGTCCATTCCCGCCAGCTGCTGCGCTTCGACGATGTAGCCTTCGATGGCGTTCTCCTCAGCCAGCTTTGCCAGCACACCGTTGATGTAGGTGTTCAGCTCGTCGTTGCCCTTCTGCACGGCGATCTGGTAGCCTTCGTTCTCCGAGGGGATATTTACGTCCACGGCGGAGAGGTCATCCTTGACAGCGGCATAGGTCAGCACCGTCATGTAATCCAGGAACAGCAGATCCAGCTTGCCCGCCTGCAGTTCCATGATCAGGTCCTGCACCTTGGCCAGGCCGACCGTGCTCTCCTCGCCGCAATACAGCACGCAGCGGTCGTAGGTGATGGTGCCGGTCTGCGCGCCGCCCTTGGCGCCCTTCAGATCGTCGAGCGTCTTGTACTTGTCCGCGTTTTCGTTCTTGACCAGGATCAGGCTCTTGCTGACCAGGTAGGGATCGGAGAAGTCCACGGCCTTCTTGCGTTCCTCGTTGGACGTGATGCCTGCGATGACCATGTCGAACTCGCCGTTGGACAGGCTCATCAGCAGGTTGTCGAAGGACATGTCGACGATGTTCAGTTTGACCCCCAGATCGTCCGCGATGGCCTGGGCGATGGCGATGTCGAAGCCGACGATCGTGTCCTTGCCGTCGATCTCGGTGTGGAATTCGTAGGGGGGATAGTCCGCGGATGTGCCGACGGTCAGCTGGCCTTTGGCCTTGATCTCATCGATCGCGGAAGCTTTCTTGTCGCCGCCGGAGCAGGCCGCCAGCGAGAATATCATGCATGCTGCGAGCAGCAGGGAAAGAATCTTTTTCATGGTGTGTCTCCTTTTCGATCTGAATATAGGGTTTCGCCCCTTCGGCAGGCTCAGGATGCGCTGAGACATGGGGACGGTTCCTTGTCCCACTCTCTTCGGCAGTCCTGCCTTACTCCCACAGGGGCTTGTCCCACATCTTTACTTTCGTGCCGAGGCCCATCTTCATCGCGTTCTGGAACAGCTTGTACGCGACCATGATGTCCAGCGCGCCCAGGCCCAGCGAGCAGGCGTAGATGAACTGCTCGTCGCTGGTGCGCACCGGCTTGCCCAGCGCCAGGTCGCTCGTTTCGAGGATCTGGTCCTTCGTGATCTCGCCGGCTTCAAACGCCTGGACGATGGCCTTGTTCTTGAACGTCACCATCTGCTTCCAGTAATCGACGACCTTCACGTCCGCCATGAGCGCGACGTCCTTGTCCGCCTCGTTGGAGACGCAGACGATGGCGCTGTGGGGCTTCACCCAGGTCTTGTCGATGAAGGGCTTGCGCGCCGTGGTCTCGCCCATGATCAGCTCGGACTTGGCCGCGCAGGCCTTGGAATCGCTGCTCGCGATGATCTCGACGCCTTCGTACTTGCCCTTGTATTCCGCGGCGACCTTTTCGGCCTTGGCGAGGTCGATGTCGCACAGATAGATGGTCTTGACCGTCGGGATCGCTTCGCAGATGGACATCACCATGGTCTCTCCGATGACGCCCGCGCCGATGAGGGTCGCTGTCTTCGTGTCGGACGGCGCGCAGTATTTGGCCTGAACGCCGGCCACGGCGCTCGTCCGCATGGCCGTGATGATGGTACCGTCCAGCACGCAGAACGGCAGAACGGTTTCGGGGTCGCTTAAGACCGAAATGTCGATGCCATAGGGGATGCCCGGCGTATTCGCGTTCTTCTTGCTCTCCGCGGCCCACTTGACCCCGGCGATGTTGTACTCACCGCCGATGTAGCAGGGCATGGTGTTGAAGAACGAGTTCCAGTTGTCCGGTTCGGGGATGCCGATGTGCGTCTTGGGCGGGTTCTGGATCTGGCCCTGGCCCAGCAGTTTATAGGTTTCTTCTGTGATCTGCAGGATCATCTTCATGTCCAGAAGACCGGCCTTGATCTGGTCTTCCTGCTGCAGGAAAAGGATTTCGGGATTGATGGTGCCAAGCATGTATGTGCCTCCTGAATGCTGTGTCTGATGGTTATATGACGTTGATTACCTTGGACAGGAAGTCCTGGGTGCGCGGATTCTGGGGGTGGTCGAAGATCTGCTCGGGGGTGCCTTCCTCCGCGATCACGCCGCCGTCCATGAAGAGGACGCGCGTGGCGACGTTGCGGGCGAAGCCCATTTCGTGGGTCACCACCACCATGGTGACCCCCTCGGAAGCCAGATCGCGGATGACCTTCAGCACCTCGCCCACCATTTCGGGGTCGAGCGCCGAGGTCGGCTCGTCGAAGAGCATGACGTCGGGGTCGAGCGCCATGGCCCGCACGATCGCGATGCGCTGCTTCTGCCCGCCCGAGAGCTGGGACGGATAGCTGTCCGCGCGATCCGCGAGGCCGACCCGCGCCAGCAGCGCCATGGCCTTGTCCTTCGCCTGCTGCTCGGGCATCTTCTTGACCTTCCTCAGGGAGACGGTGACGTTGTCGAGCACGGACAGGTTGTTGAACAGGTTGAACTGCTGGAAGACCATGCCCACCTTCTCGCGGTGGAGATTGGCCCGGGTCTCCTTGCTCATGATGTCGACGCCTTCGAAGAAGATCTTGCCGCCGGTCGGCTCCTCGAGCAGGTTCAGGCATCTGATGAACGTGGATTTCCCGGAACCCGAAGGCCCGATCACCACGACTACCTCGCCTTTCTCGATCTTCTGGTCGATGCCCTTGAGGACCTCGACCTCTCCGAAGTTTTTCTTTAATCCTTGTATGTCAAACAGCACGTTACCGTTCACTTTGTTTCAGCCTCATTTCGAAGATGTTCAGGCCCTTGCCCAGCACGATGTTCAGCGTGAGGTAGATCAGGGCCGAGATGTAGTAGCAGGGAAGCGGGTTATACGTGGACGTGACCACGATGCCGTTGTTGTACATCAGGTCGGAGATGCCCAGATACTGGATGATGGACGTCTCCTTCACCATCGTGACGAACTCGTTGCCGATGGCCGGCAGGATGTTCTTGATGGCCTGGGGCAGCACGATGTTCCACATGCACTGGGGATACGTCATGCCGCAGGAGAGCGCCGCCTCCGTCTGCCCGAAGTCCACCGCCTGGATGCCCGCCCGGATGATCTCGGCCACGTAGGCGCCGGAGTTCAGGCTGAGCGCGATGATGCACGGGATGACCCTGGCCAGCTCCACCCCGAGGAATTGCCCCGACGGGTAGTGGATGAAGTTCAGCTGATAGTAGACGATGTAGAGCTGGACCAGCAGCGGCGTGCCCCGCAGCACGGTGATGTACAGCTTCGCGAAAGCGGAAAGCGGCTTGAACTTCGAGATCCGCAGCAACGCGATGACGCAGCCGACGAGGGCTCCGAAGAACACCGTGACCAGCGATACGACGATGGTCGTCCTGGTGCCGCGCAGGAAATATTGATAATAGTTTGCAAAGATGTTTGCGACCGTGCTCATGGGTTTCGCTTTCCGTATTCAGTGATATGCGTTGTTATTCATGAAATGATGTGGTTAGTGTATAGTTATGCATGGCGGATGTCAAGGGGTTTTTGAATATTTTCTGCATTTTATTTTATATCGGTGCATATTATCAATTATTCATGAATATATGGGCCTATATACGCATAAAGCGGACTGCAAAGAAAAAGGACGCAGCAGAAATGCGCTCTGCCGCGTCCTTTGTTTTCTGTTTTGAGCGGATTGCGGAGGGTCACCGCAGGCCTAAACCGCCCCGCCCTATTCCTTGCGGTAGACGACTTTTCCGTCCACGACGGTCATGACGGCGCAGGCGGCCAGGAGCTCCTGCGGCGGACAGGTGAAGATATCCCTGTCGCACACGGTGAAGTCCGCCAGATAGCCCGGCCGGATGCGGCCTTTTCTGTGCTCCTCGAACTCCGTCCAGGCCGACTCGATGGTATAGGCGTCCACTGCGTCGTAAATGTCCACGCATTCCGA
>JAIKZT010000287.1 GCA_024682015.1 Clostridia bacterium | reverse complement strand
GTAGGGACGAGGTCTGTCCGTGGCTGTCTGCGGCATCATCACAGAATTCGACCCGTTTCATAACGGCCACCAATATCTGATCGACACGGTCCGCCGGGAGTTCGCTCCCCGGGCCGTTGTTTGCGTGATGAGCGGTCAGTTTACCCAGCGGGGTGAACCGGCCATCCTCGATAAGTTTACCAGGGCCAGGCTGGCGGTGATGGGCGGGGCGGACCTCGTCATCGAGCTGCCCGCCTGCTGCGCGGTGAACGGCGCGCGGGAATTCGCTTTCGGCGGCGTCCGGACGCTGGGCCTTCTGGGCGTGGTCTCCCATGTGGCCTTCGGATCCGAAACCGGCGATCTGCCGCTGCTGGAAAAGGCGGCCGATGTTTCGCTGCGGGAGGACGGCGCGCTGCGGGAGGCGCTGCGGACGGAAATGGAGGCCGGCAGGTCTTTCGGCACGGCTTATGCCCGCGCGCTGAATGCTGCTGTAAGGCCTCAAACGGACTCTCTGGAGGGTTTTCCCGGCTCGAACGATATCCTGGCCCTCGAGTACGTGAAACAGCTGAAAACGGCCGGTTTTTCCATGAAGCCCTTTGCCGTCCGGCGGGAAGGGGCGGGTCATCGCGAGGAAGAGCCGGATGACCGTTTTGCGAGCGGCCGGCGGATCCGCGCCATATTGGAAGCGGGTGAGCCCGTGGAGGCGGCAGCGCCTTACGTGCCGTCTTTTACGCTGGCGGCGCTGCAGGGCAGGCAGAGCCTGGCTTTGATGCAGGCCCGGATGCTGGACCTGCTGCGGTACGTCATACCGCAGACGCCTGCCGAGCGCATCGCTTCGGCGCCCGCCGTATCCGAGGGGCTGGAGAACGTCATCCGAAGAGAAGTGCGAAAGGCGGCGGATTATGACGACCTGGTGGAACGCGTGCGAAGCCGCCGCTATCCCGCGGGACGCGTGCGCCGAGCGCTGCTGCAGGTGCTGCTGGGCATGGAGAAGGACTGTCTGGACAAACTGTCGCGCCAGCCTTCCTACGTGCGCGTGCTGGCGTTCAACGAGACCGGAGCGGGCCTCATCGCCGAGGCGAGAGAGAAGGGCGCTGCGGCCATCGTCGTGAACCCGGGAAAAGCGGACTGGGGAGAAAGCGGTGCTCCTTCCGGCCTGCAGCTCGACATGCGGGCGTCCGAGGTGTACGGAACGCTGTGCGGAAAGTCGCCGTATAATTCTTCGGATTTGGTGAATATACCGAAGATGTTGCGGAATTCATAGTTTTTTACAACAAACATAAATTTCCTTCTATGCCGAAAATCAATATCGTTATATAATTAACATGTATGGGCAAAATGGGACATGGGGACGGTTCCTTGTCCCTCTTTGCCAGCGCTGCGTCTCCCTTCGACAGGCTCGGGGAGCGTCGAGGACGGGCTCTGAAAGCAATGGGAAAGGCCGCAGGGGTGGCGGCAGAGAGGCTCGTGTCGAGAAGCGCAGTCTGCGGAGCAGCGAGCATCGCAAGACATGAGGATGGCTGCCGACAGGACCCCGAAGGCCCATTTTAATACAAACGATCGATGCGCTCCCTTCGACAGGCTCAGGGAGCGTCGAAGACGGGCTCTGAGAGCAATGGGAACAGGCCGCAGGGGTGGCGGCAGAGAGGCTCGTGTCGAGAAGCGCAGTCTGCGGAGCAGCGAGCATCGCAAGACATGAGGATGGCTGCCGACAGGACCCCGAAGGCCAGTTTCAAATACAAACGAACGCTGCGTTCCCCTTCAAAAGTCTCGGGCAGCGTTAAGGACGGGTCTAAGGACCGACCTTCCATACAAGCGATTACAAATACCTTTTATTCATAAACATAACAGGAGGAACCCGAATTGAGCAGACTGAGTATTATTACGCCCAGCCAGGCCCAGACGACAGTGGAAATGCTGTACAAGGATCTGGAACGGCGCATTATCGCAAGCCCTCCCGGACTGTGTCCCGTGGACATGGCTGCTTCATTCCTGAAATTGTGCCACGCGCAGACCTGCGGCAAGTGTACGCCGTGCCGGATCGGGCTGGCTCAGCTCGGCAATCTCCTGGACGACGTGCTGTCCGGCAGGGCGGACATGGATACGCTGCAGCTCATCGAGGATACGGCTCAGACCATCTACGACACCGCTGACTGCGCCATCGGCTACGAAGCCGCAGACATGGTGCTCAAAGGCGTGAAGGGTTTCCGCGACGACTACATCGAGCACATTCAGCACAACCGCTGCACGGCTACGCTCAATCAGCCCGTGCCCTGCGTTTATCAGTGCCCGGCGCACGTGGACATTCCCGGCTACGTGGCGCTCGTGCATGAAGGTCGCTACGACGACGCTGTGCGGCTCATCCGCCAGGACAATCCGTTCGTTACGACCTGCGCGTTCATCTGCGAACACCCCTGCGAAAACCGCTGCCGCCGCAACATGCTCGACGACTCCGTCAACATCCGCGGCATCAAACGCTTCGCGGTGGATCACATTTCCAACGATTACACGCCGAAGCTGGCGGAGCCCACGGGGCGCAAAGTCGCCGTCATCGGCGGCGGCCCGGGCGGCCTGTCCGCGGCGTATTATCTGGCCATCATGGGCCACGACGTGACTGTGTACGAGCAGCGCGACAAACTCGGCGGCATGCTGAGGTACGGCATCCCCAGCTACCGGCTGCCCCGGGAGAGGCTGGACGACGAGATCCGCCACATCCTGTCCACCGGCATCCACGTCAAGACGAACGTCAGCATCGGAAAGGACATCCCCATTTCGCAGCTGCACATGTCATACGATGCGATCTACATCGCCATCGGCGCCCACATCGACAAGAAGATCGGCATCGAAGGCGAGGACAGCAAGAACGTCATCTCTGCCGTGGAGATGCTCCGCGCGATCGGCGACGACAACTATCCCGACTTCAAGGGCAAGAACATCGTCGTCATCGGCGGCGGCAACGTGGCGATGGACGTGGTCAGAAGTTCCGTGCGACTCGGCGCGCAGAAGGTCACCTGCGTGTACCGCAGGCGTCAGGAGGACATGACGGCTCTCGCCGAAGAGGTCGAAGGCGCCATCGCCGAAGGCGTGGTCATGGAGACGCTGAAGGCTCCGGTCCGCATCGAAGCGGACGCCGAAGGCAAGGCCGTCGCTCTGTGGGTCAAGCCGCAGATCATCTCGAAGGTGAAGAGCGGACGGCCCGCGCCCATGGATTCCAAACTGGAAGAAGAGCGCATCCCCGCGGACCTCATCATCGTATCCATCGGCCAGGGCATCGAATCCCACGAGTTCGAGAAGGCAGGCGTGCCCGTCAAGCGCGGCAATTTCGAAGCCATGGAGCTCGGCGGCGTAGGCGTCTCCGAAGGCCTGTTCGCCGGCGGAGACTGCGTTACGGGACCGGCCACCGTCATCCGCGCCATCGCGGCCGGCAAGGTGGCTGCCGCCAACATCGACGAGTATCTGGGGTTCAAGCACACGATCTCCCACGACGTGGAGATCCCGCAGCCAGCCATGCGCGACGCGGTTCCCTGCGGGCGCGTGGAGATGCACGAGCGCGATCCTCAGGAGAGAAAGTGCGATTTCAGCTGCATCGAAGACGGCATGACGGAAGAGGAGATGCTGCAGGAGACGTCCAGATGTCTGCGTTGCGACCACTACGGCTACGGTATCTTTAAAGGCGGGAGGACGAGAGAATGGTAAAGCTGACGATAGACAATCTGCCCGTAAAAGCGAAGGAGGGCACGACCATCCTGGCGGCAGCCGAGACGGTGGGTGTCCATATCCCCACGCTCTGCTACATGAAGGACATCAACGAGATCGGCGCCTGCCGCGTCTGCATCGTGGAGATCGAAGGCAAGCAACAGCTCGAAGCCGCGTGCAACACGCCCGTGGAAGAGGGCATGGTCGTTTATACGAACAGCCCACGCGTGCGCAAAGCCCGCCGGACCGTGGTAGAGCTCATCCTGTCCCAGCACGACTGCCTGTGCGCCACCTGCGTGCGTTCGGGCAACTGCGAGCTGCAGACCATCGCCAACGACCTGGGCATCCTGACGCTGCCGTACCAGCGCGAGGTGCGCGATTCGTACTGGCCCAAGAACTTCCCGCTCGTGCGCGACATGGCCAAGTGCATCAAGTGCATGCGCTGCGTGCAGGTCTGCGACAAGATCCAGGACATGCACATTTGGGACGTGGAGGGAACGGGTTCCCGCACGAACATCGACGTTTCGCATAACCGCAACATCAAGGATTCCGACTGCACGATCTGCGGCCAGTGCATCACGCATTGCCCGACGGGCGCTCTGCGCGAGCGCGACGATACGGCCAAGGTGCTCGAAGCGCTGGCTGACCCGGACAAGATCACGGTCATCCAGGTCGCTCCGGCCGTCCGCACGGCCTGGGCCGAATACTGGCATCTCGATAAGAAGAAGGCGACCCCCGGCCGCATGGTGGCGGCCATCCGTAAGCTCGGCTTCGATTACGTGTTCGATACGAATTTCTCCGCTGACCTTACCATCATGGAAGAAGGCAGCGAGCTGCTCACGCGTCTTTCCCGCAAAGGCGTCTACAAGTTCCCGATGTTCACGAGCTGCTGCCCGGGCTGGGTGCGCTTCCTGAAGTCGCAGTATCCCGACATGACGAGCCAGCTGTCCACGGCAAAGAGTCCGCAGCAGATGTTCGGCGCCGTGGCCAAGAGTTATTTCGCCGAAAAGATCGGCGTTGACCCGCGCAGGATCTTCTGCATCTCCGTCATGCCCTGCACCGCGAAGAAGCACGAGTGCGCCATTCCCGGCATGAATGACGCCTGCGGCGATCCGGACGTGGACGTCTCGCTCACGACGCGGGAACTGGTGAGGCTCATCCGGGCAGACCACATCAAGCCCGAGGAGCTGAAGGAAGACCAGTTCGATTCGCCTCTGGGCTCCGGCACCGGCGCGGCCGTCATCTTCGGCACGACCGGCGGCGTCATGGAAGCGGCTCTCAGGAGCGCCGTATACCTGGCGACGGGTCAGAACCCCGATCCCGACGCGTTCCCCGAGATGCGCGGCATGGAAGGGTGGAAGGAAGCGACGTACGAAGTGGCAGGCAAGAAGCTGCGCTGCGCCGTCGTTTCGGGCCTTGCCAACACGAGAAGGATCGTGGAGGCCATCCGCAAAGGCGAAGTCGAGTACGAGTTCGTGGAGATCATGGCCTGTCCCGGAGGCTGCTCCGGAGGCGGCGGCCAGCCCATCCACGGCGGCAGGGAGATGGCCGAGGAACGCGGCGAATACCTGCGCGAACTCGATGTGAAGAGTCAGCTGCGCTTCTCCCACGAGAACCCGGACGTCATCGCGATGTACGAAGAGTACTTCCAGAAGCCGCTGTCCCACAAGAGCCACCAGCTGCTCCATACGGACCACGACGCCTGGGAGATGCCGCTTGCGCCGCGGGTTGCAAACAGGGTATAGTTGTTTTATAATGAACCGCAGAGGCAGCGAGTCTGTCTCTGCGCTTTATGTTGTTTAGAAACAGTATCTTATTACTTTTACGTTAAAGGAGAACAAGACCAATGAAAGTATTAGTCATCAACTGCGGCAGCTCTTCCCTGAAGTATCAGGTCCTGGAGATGGAGACCGAAGAACTTCTGTGCAAAGGCCTCGTCGAGAGGATCGGCATCGAAGGCTCCGTCATCAAGCACGAGAAGATCGGCATGGATAAGTGGGTCCTCGAGACTCCGATGAAGGATCACAAGGACGCCATCGGCCACGTGCTGAACGCCCTGGTGGATCCCGAGCACGGCGTCGCCAAGTCCATGGAAGAGATCGGCGCAGTTGGCCATCGCGTGGTCCACGCGGGCGAGAAATATGCCAGTTCCGTCCTCATCACGGACGACGTCATCAAGGCGCTCGAAGAGTGCATCGACCTGGCGCCGCTGCACAACCCGGCGAACCTGCAGGGCATCGCGGCCTGCAGAGCGCTCATGCCGAATACACCGATGGTCGGCGTCTTCGACACCGCTTTCCATCAGACCATGCCCGCGGAAAGCTATCTTTACGCGCTGCCCTACGAGTATTACACGAAGTACGGCGTACGCCGCTACGGCTTCCACGGAACGTCCCACAGATACGTTTCCATGCGCGCCGCCGAAATGCTCGGCAAGAAGCCCGAAGAACTGAAGATCATCACCTGCCACCTGGGCAACGGCGCATCCCTGGCCGCGGTCAAGAACGGCAAGGTATTCGATACGTCCATGGGCTTCACCCCGGTCGCAGGCCTCGTCATGGGAACTCGCTGCGGCGACATTGACCCGGCCATCCTCGGCTTCATCGCCGCTAAGGAAGGCAAGGACTTCGCTGGCATGGACAAAGTCATCAACAAGGAATCCGGCGTTTACGGCCTGTCCGGCGTTTCCTCCGACTTCAGAGACGTGGAGAACGCGGCGAACGAAGGCAACGAGAAGGCCGAAGTCGCGCTGAAGGTCTATGCCCACAGGGTCAAGAGCTACATCGGCGCCTACATGGCTGAGATGAACGGCTGCGACGCCATCGTGTTCACGGCCGGCCTCGGCGAGAACGGCATCACGATGAGAAAGGCCATCTGCGAAGGCCTGGAGAACCTGGGCATCGAGCTGTGCGACGAGCGCAACAACGTCCGCGGCAAGGACACCGTCATCTCCAAGGATTCCAGCAAGGTCAAGATCCTGCCCATCCCGACGAACGAATAGCTGATGATCGCCAAGGACACCTACGAGATCGTTACCGGAAAGTAATCAGGTCGGCCTTCTGCCCGCGCAAAGCCTTTGCGGCTAACCTGCCTGACGGCCGTCCTCTGCATTCGATGCGAGGCACTCTGAAGGGATCGCCGGTGTTTCACGATGAGCGAAGGCATGAATGAGGGTCGAGCTTTGCGAGAGGCGGGAGTGTCTGAGCAGGGTTTCGACCGTAGAAACCCTGCGAGTTGCCCGCCGAGCCCGCATTCATCCCTGAGCGAATCGATGAAACACCCGATCGCTGAAGGCCTGCCGAGCAGCGGATGCGGAGGGCGGCTTCGGCAGAAGAAAGTTTTACTTGACAATTGCTTTCCTAGTCACTATAATTTAGAAGTTAGTTTATCGGTAAAGGAGGTGTTCACATGGCAGTCCCTAAGAGAAGAACTTCCTCAGCTAAGACATCCAGCAGAAAATCTGCGAACATGGTGAAGTCCGCACCGGCATTATCCGTATGCCCCAAGTGCCACGAGCCCAAGCTTCCTCACAGAGTGTGCCCGAATTGCGGTTATTACGACGGCAAGGAGATCGTACCCGAGGAATAGGATAGATCGTAAAAGACTTTTAGCTAAAGGACAAAAGATCAAGAGCGGCCTTTGCGCAGAGGCCGCTTTTGTATTTTTTACTCTTCGACATAAAGGCTTATCGTTCAAAAGGTGTAGCTGAGAGCCGCTGTATGCGGCTCTTTTTGCATGGAAAGCAGACAGTTAACGGAACTTATGCGTTGTATGCCCGTCTAACATGTAAAGAAGGAAATGCTTAGAACATGAAAGCTTTTGCGAATAGATCAGGACGCATTCCGTATACATATTATGCAAATGCCCTTATGGCAGGAAGGAACAGGAATTGAAGCTCATCAGACGGATCACATCGCTCATACTGGCGGCCGCTATGCTGACCGGATCCATCGGACCGGACGGCTTTGCTGTGATCTTCGCCTTTGCGGATGATACGGAAGATGTTCTTGTTCTCGAAGATATGGCCGATCAGGAGGTCGATCCTGAGACGTCCGAGGGCGATCCTGCCGAAGCGGCGGATGAAGAAGGCGAACCTGCCGAAGCAGCGGAAGAAGCTGAAGAAACCTCCGGTGAAGAAGACGGTTCCAAAGAGATCCCTGAAGAGGCAGACGATACCGCTGCATACGTGCCCACATACGCCGAGATCATCGAGGATAAGTACGATGGCAAGGTCACGCTCGTAAATAACGACTGCGAGATCAGTGACGCGTCGAAGAGCGAAGACATCGACGCCGACCTTGTCCTGGAGGCAGATCCTCCCGCCATGCTCAAGGCGCAGGCGCGTGCGCTGCGCGGTTCCAGGAGCTCGTTCAGCATGTACATCCAGCGCGACTGGATGGTCAGTTTCTTCGACTGCCTTCCTGAAGGTACCCGCACCGAAAAGGAAAACTCCATCGAGCTGAAGGGCAGGCTGCCCGAAGCCGTTACCGCCGAAGCCGCGGAGGTCGAGGTCGTGCTCGATACAGAAGTCGACGACGTCCTGTACGCCTACGACATCACGCTCCACAGCGGCGATACCGAATACCAGCCTGCGCGGCCCATCGAGGTGACGTTCAATGGCGGACTTCTCGATCAGGCCGCAGCCGATGGCAAGGAGATCGTTGTCATCCACATCGAAGATGACGGCACAGAGACCGTCGTGGAGGACGCGGAGATCTCCGATCGTTCCGTCAGTTTTGCCGCGCCCGGATTCTCCGTGTATGTGATCGCTGTGCGCGAGATCGTCCGCACGGTCTGTTCCGGCGACGGGAATACGTATAAGATCACGGTAACCTACAGCGCAAACGCCGGCATCCCCGAAGGCGCGGACCTGCTGGTTGAAGAACTTGCGGAGAGCGACTATGCGGACTACGCTGAACAGACAGCCGACGCGCTCGCGCTGGACGTCGAAGATCTGTCCTATATCAGACTGTTCGACATCACCATCGTGGACGAAAACGGCGAAGAGATCGAACCCACAGGCGATGTTTCCGTTACCCTCGAGCTCCTCGACAGGAGCGAAGAGGAAGCCGACAGATTCAACGTCGTGCACTTCGCATCCTCAGCGTCCCCCGAGAACTTCGACGAGCTCAGTGTATCATCTGCCAGCGAGACGCCCTCTGCCCCCATCGTCGTCGACGCGGTCCTCGAAGGCAGCACTGTAACATTCCAGACGGACAGTTTCTCCGTCTATTCCTTCTCTGAGACCACGCTCACGCAGCAGTCCATCGCAGCCAGCATGACTGCCGGCAGCATTTCCGGGGATGTGCTGTATGCCGACGACGACATCTGCCTTAGCGGGAGGATGCCCGGGAAGGGCATCGTCGCGGTCACGCCCGTGGAAGTCGGGATCGACGGCAAAGAAGTCCTTATCGCTTACGATATCAAGATCTATGCCAACGCCAGCCAGCAGGAGAAGGGCAGGGTCTGGCAGCCTGACGGCTCCGGGATCCGCGTGCACATCGCAAGCGAGACGCTTCTGGACGTTTCGGGGGGCGTGGACATCTATCACCTGGAGACGGCCGCTTCCAAGCCCGAACTGGTTGCCGAGGATATTTCCGTAGAGAATGGCAGCGTCGAATTCGACGCCGAGAGCTTCTCCGCCTATGCCATCGTACAGGGGCCGGAAGCTGTTTCGGTCGGCTGGAAAAAGGTATCTTCGATCGAAGAACTCATGGAGAGGGCGACCGAAGGACTGTATATCGGCCATACCGCAGGATTCTATTTTACGGGCGTGCTTGCCAGAAACAGCAGCAATCCCAAGTTTGATGCCATCAAAAAGACGAAGCCCGCAGCCAGTGTCCCTCCCGTGGAAGGTGCAGCGGCTAATATAGCGGCAAAGTATTATTTTGAGTTTGCTGAAGGTACGGATACCGTATACGTTTACCGCATGGTAGGATCGGAAAGGAAGTACGTCGTTTACGATCCGGACCAGGCGCACCGGGCGAATGACGGCTACCTGTTCATCTTCGGCGGAAAGAGCGACAGGCAGGCTTTCAACGTCGACTACTCCTCAAAGGGTTTCCGTTTCTATACGGACAGCAATCACAGCGGCACGCCTGACGGTTCGGAAGATTGCTGGAACATGCGCAACGGAAACAACGGCACGATCTTCGGCACATACAACGTGCCGGGTGACAACGGCAACTACTTCAGCCTTTGGTATTATGAAACCGTCGCAGCTGATCCGTACGGTCTGGATGGCCTCACCTGCGGTCTGATGAACTGGAACGAAAGCGTCACGGGAAACGCCATGATGGCGAGCTCCTCCGCCGCGGGGCATCTGGATGCAAAATCGTTCACGGTGATGACCAGAAAGAACAACTTAAACGACCACCTGTTCACCCTGGGCGACAGCGATATTACCATTTGGACCTTTGAATGGCTGCAGGACGATCTCTATTGTCTCAGTACGGAGGTGGGCAAAGCCGCGCAGTATCTGGCCATTACAGCCTCGGGCCTTTCCCTTGCTGCGGGGCAGACGGAAGCCTGCAGGCTTCAGGTCGTGCCCGGGGCCGGGAACGATAAGGGCAAGATCTCCCTGAAGCACGCTGGCCGCACGCTCACCTACAGCGGTTCTGTGGCAAACGGGTTTTCCACGGGCGGCAGCGCCGGCACCGAATGGCTTTATCTGGTGGGCCCCTCCGATCTGACGTCAGATTACGTCATGACCTGGTCCGCCAGCAAGGTCAGCGTATCCGATCCTTCCGTCGAGATGGGCTCCCGCGTGATCGTCTATACCCGCGTATGGAACGATACGACCAAAAAATACGAATTCTACGCGATCGACCACGACGGAAGCCTCGTGCGCTGCTTCGAGAGCGGTGACCACATCCAGTGGCTGGCCGGGCAGCTCAACACACAGCTGTGGAACCTTGTGGAGTACTATTGGGAAGACACGAGCGAACCGAACGGCTACTTCGAACTGTACAACCAGTATTCCGAACGGTATATCGCACCGCAGGTCAGCGGCGGGCAGATCCTCCGGGACAGCACGATCGGCATCAACCTGACCGGCCGCACCGACGGGTACTATCAGACACCTATCGTCGCCTGGGATGAAGAGAACTATTCCTATGTGGGCCTGAAGGCGGATATCGCGACCGGCAGGATCGTGTCCTGCGCGCTCGCGGAAGCCGAAGACTTCTACTTTGCGGTGATGCACGACATCCCCGTGGACGACACGATCCACACCGTCCCGACGGTGGATCACACCCAGTACGGCATCACCATGCGGATCAAGGATTTCGATGCGGCAAACGACACGAGCCGCAATGGCGCCATGAGCACGTTCCTTGGCAAGAACGACTATACGAACGGCAAGACCACACAGGACCTGCTTTCGAGAGGGTTCGGCCAGGACGGGTATCCGACCAATGCCAACGGGGAATCCCTGAGATCGCTGCTCAGCGGCGCCAGGGAGGTCAACCACCTGTTCATCGCCAGCACGTACAGCGGCAGCGGCTATTACGCGTACGACAGCACGCAGAACTTCGCCCACCTCAACGACGACAATACCTTTACGGTCTACAAGCAGATCGGCACGATCGACGGGAGCACCAGCAAGTTTTACACGCACGGCCAGTTTATGCCCTTTAATGACATCCAGGCAGGTGTATTCGCGTCCGCCAACCCGAAGAACATGACGAACGCCGCCGGCAGCAATCTGGATAATTCCGTCCCCCGGAAGGGCGAGAGGCTGTATCTGGTCAAGAATCCGGACTACCATTTCGCAGTGGAGATCGAAGCGACCTTCACCCAGACTCCCAACGGTCTCGACGCGTGGAACCACGACATCATATACGAATTCACCGGTGACGACGACTTCTGGCTCTACGTGGGCGGCGAGCTCGTCATCGACCTGGGAGGCATCCACGATGCGCTGCCCGGCAGCGTCAACTTCGCCACCGGCGCGGTCCTTGGCGGACCGAAAAATGCCGGGGATACGCTCAGGGATATCTTCAGGGCGAACTTCATAGCCCGCGGCGGCTCCGAAGCCGGAGCAGATGCTTATGTCAGCAGGCTGTTCAAACAGAATGAAGACGGAAACTTCGTCTTCAGGGACAACACGTCCCATACGATGAAGATCTTCTACATGGAGCGCGGCGCCGGTGCTTCCAACCTGAACATGCGCTTCAACCTCGCGTCGGCCAAGCCCGGGACAGTGGAGCTCAGCAAGACCCTTTCCCTGGAGGATCCCGCGGATAAACTGGATTCCTCCGTCTATGCGGAGTATCCGTACCAGGTCTTCTACCGCGAAGGCGCGCACAGCTCCGTCCAACTGGCGTCTGCTTTAGGCGGCGTCATCACCTGGAGCAGCAGCAACGAACAGGCCGCGTCGGTCGACGCGAACGGCCTTGTCACAGGAATCGATCCTGGCACAGCAACGATCACAGCGGCAAACGGTACGGATGAGGAGGCCTTCGACGTCAGCGTTACGGTGGAAGGAGGACATAAGTACCTCACCGTCCGTCAGAGCGGCGAGATCCTGGAAAGCCTTCTCGACGATGCGGAGCATCTCCTCGGATCTGATCCCGATGAAAAACAGTCGGTCAACTTCAAGGACTCCTCCACGATCATCCCGATCCGGGACAGCTTCTGTATCCCCGGCAGCGGTGCCTCGTACGAACAGGTATTTCTGCTGAAGGCGGGTCAGACGGCCATCATCGATCTGCCGGAACGCGCAGCCGTTTACAGGATCGTGGAATGCGGCGTGAATACGGCCGTATACAGCAAGGTCCGCGTAAACAATGAGGAGATCTCCGGCAAAGAGGTAACGTACGCAGATCCGGAAAACGCAGGGAATATGCTGACGGCCGGCGGTCGGCTTGATTATATGACGGCATGGGCCTCTCCCGCGGAGGTCTCCCGCGTTGTGTACGACAACGAGATCCGCAAGCTCCGCACCCTCACTATCAAAAATGTGCTCTATGATGTGGGCGGCAATGTCATCGGCAACATCAGCAGTTCGGACAGCGCGGAATTCAGCTTCCGGCTGTATCTGGCGACGGAATACGAAGACAGCATCGATGGCGTGCCTGCCAATATGCAGCCTTATCATGTGAAAGATCCGAACGGTGATTACTGCCTGTGGGACGGCTCTTCGCAGTGCTTCGTATCGCTGGGCAAGAGCGACTTTTCCACCCTGACGGATGCCGAAAAGATCTCCGCGACCTTCAACACCTCCATGAACGGCGCCATCGCGCGCATCCGCGCAGGCTATACGGTAGAGGTAAGGGACCTGCTCCCCGGCACGCAGTACCGCGTGGAGGAGAGGCCCTGGGATATCCCGGACGGTTATTCCTTCAAGGAGTACATGAAAGACGGCAGCGCGGCGTTCGCGGACAGGGTAAGCGGTTCAGACACCATCCCCGGCGTAGTGGACACCATCGCCTCGGGCAGGGACTGCGGCGTGCAGGTCCACAATTTCAAAGGTTTTGGCCTTCGCGTCAACAAGACCTGGACGGACGAGGCCTTCATGCAGTCGCGCGATAACGCATACTTTGCGGTATTTACCGTCAATGCGGGCGATACGCTTGACCTGGTCGCCGGCTCCATGAGGAGCCTTCCCTACGGGACGGATTCCGCATACTGGTACTACGACAGGCTGCCTGCAGCCGGCGTGACGTCCGGTGCGGACGGCATCGTTCCCAAACTCGACGAGACGCTGCCCGCAGGCGTTTACGAACTGCGTGAGAAGGACACTTCGGCGGGATACAGGCAGCCGGAAAGCTACATCCGGTTCTCCGTGGACGATCAGGGCATCATCACGCTGATCTCCGC
>JAIKZT010000277.1 GCA_024682015.1 Clostridia bacterium | reverse complement strand
GGTCACCTACAGAGGATAACATGAGCAAGACAGCATTCATCAACGCAAAAGTCTACGTGGAAAAGGGCGTCTACGCGGACGCCCTCTGCCAGGAGGACGGCGTCATCCGGCTCGTGGCCGGAAACAGGCAGGTCCTGGCCGCGGCAGGGCCGGACGCGGAAGTCATCGACTGCGAAGGGCGGACGGTCATCCCCGGTTTCAACGATTCCCACATGCACCTGGTGAACCTCGGCAAGACCATGATGCTGCCCAATCTGGCCAAGTGCCGGGATCTGGAGGACATCATCCAGACCTGCCGGAAGTACCTGGAGGATCATCCGCAGTGCCGCGGCCTGCAGTGCCATGGCTGGCGCGAGGACGAGTGGCCCGAAGGCCATCGCCGACTGCCAGATAGACACGATTTGGACCGCATCTCCACCGAGATCCCCGTGGCCATCGTGCGGGGCTGCGAGCACGCGGGCGCCGCGAATTCCGTGCTGCTTGCGCGCATGGGGCTGGATAGGGATCACCATGTGATCGAAGGCGGCGAGGTCGTCGTCGACGAGGCGGGTGAACCGACCGGCTACCTGAAGGAAGCGGCCATCCGCTCGATCTACGCGTACATCCCCAATTTCTCGGAGGAGGAACTGTGCGAGGCCGTGGAGAACGCCATGGCTTACTGCGCATCCCTTGGCATTACGTCCGTGCAGTCCATGGACTGCGGCACGTATCTGCCGCACTGGGAGCCGAACTACCGGGTCCTGAAGAGGCTCTACGATGAGGGCAGGGACCTCGTCCGCTATACGGGGCAGATCACGTTCAAGACGCCCGAAGATCTGCAGGCGTACGTGGACGGGTCATACGCGAAAGCGGGCGGCTTTGTCTTCAACGAGAACCTGGACGACCGCATGCGCATGGGGCCGCTCAAACTCGTGCGCGACGGGGCGCTCGGCGCCCGCACGGCCATGATGCGCCATGAATACGAGGATGACCCGGGCAATTTCGGCATCGATTCCATGACGGACGAGTCGTTCCAGGCGTTCATCGACGTGGCTGCCAAAGCGGACATGCAGGTCGTGACGCATTGCATCGGCGACGAAGCCATCGAGCGCTGCACGAAGCAGTGGAACAGGACCGGACGGCCGGACCTGCGCTTCGGCATCGTGCACAACCAGATCACGGACATTCCGCTGCTGCAGTTCCTCAAGGACAGCGGCTGTGTCGTGTCGTATCAGCCCATCTTCCTCGACAGCGACATGCACGCGGTGGAGAGCCGCTGCGGCAAGGCTCTTTCCGCCACGTCGTACGCGTTCAAAACCGCCCGCGAGATGGGGCTGTGCTGCTCCTACGGTTCGGACGCGCCCGTCGTGGACCCGAATACGTTCGACAACCTGTACTCGGCTGTTACGCGCAAGGATCTGTCCGGCTGGCCGGAAGGCGGCTGGAACCCGCAGGAATGCGTGGATATGGAGACGGCGATCGACTGCTACACGGCGGACAGCGCTTACTTCGAGTTCCGCGAGAACGTGAAAGGCCGGCTGAAGCCCGGATTCTACGCGGATCTGACGGTCCTCGACAAGGACATCTTCACCTGCGCGGAGGACGAGATCCGCTCCGTGCGCCCCGTGCTGACCATGTGCGCCGGGAAGATCACGTACAGAAGATAGCGGTCTTTAACAAGGCGAGAAACAACCGTAGAATAAACCCTGAATCCTGGTGTATAATAGCATCAGGATTTTTTCTCGGAGGATAATGAATGAAAATTGCAGTGACTTATGAAAACGGCCAGGTGTTCCAGCACTTCGGCCATACGCAGCAGTTCAAGGTCTACGACGTGCAGGACGGCAAGGTCGCCTCGTCGCGGATCTTCGACTCGGACGGCAGCGGCCATGAAGCGCTGGCCGGCCTTCTGAAGGACAGGGCCATCGACGTGCTCATCTGCGGCGGCATCGGCGGCGGGGCGCAGCAGGCTCTGCAGGAGCAGGGCATCGAGCTGTGCGCGGGCGCTTCGGGCGACGCGGACGAGGCGGTCGAAGCTTATCTGCGCGGAGAGCTCATCAACACCGGAGCGAACTGTGACCACCACGAGCACCATGGCGAGGAGCACTCCTGCGGCCACGGCGGCGCGGATGGCTGCGGCGGCCATGAAGGCGGCTGCGGCGGATGCCACGGATCGCGGATGGAGGGTCCGAACGTGGGACGAAAGGTCCGCGCGCACTACCGCGGCACGTTCAACGACGGCACGCAGTTCGATTCCTCGTATGACCGCGGCGAGCCGCTGGAATTCATCTGCGGCGCCGGCATGATGATCCCCGGCTTCGACAAGGCCGTGGCGGACATGAAGGCCGGCGAGATCCGCCAGGTCCACCTGATGCCCGAGGAAGCCTACGGCGTTAGAGATCTGCGGAACGTGTTCTCCCTGGAGATCGCGCAGCTGCCCGGCGCGGAAGACCTGGAGGTCGGCGATCAGGCCTACCTGCAGACGATGGACGGAAGGCCGTTTTCCGTCGAGGTCATCGCCAAGGACGAAAAGACCATCACGCTGGACGCGAACCACGAGATGGCGGGCAAGGAACTGAACTTTACGATAGAACTGGTCGAAGTGCTGTAACGAATAAGGAGGCATACACATGGACAAAGCGATCTACGACAAAGCGGTCGAACTGCGGCACGAACTGCACGCGCACCCGTGCCTTTCCAACCAGGAGAGGCCGACCTTTGAAACCATCATGGCGTTTCTGAAGGAGAATACGAAGAACATCGAGATCATGGACAGAGGCCACTACGTGCTCGCGCGGTACAAAGCGGTGGATCCCAAGAAGCCGCCCATCGCGTTCCGCGCGGACGTGGACGCGATCCTCGTGTACGACGACATAGACAAGCCGTATAAGTCCGTAGTGGACGGGGTGGGGCACAAGTGCGGCCACGACGGCCACGCGGCGAGCCTGGCGGCCCTGGCCATGCAGGTGGAGAAGGACGGCGCGGACAGGGACGTGTATTTCCTGTTCCAGCCCGCGGAGGAGAACGGATCCGGCGCAGCCACATGCACGGACTTCATCCCGGAGTTTGGTATTTCCGAGATCTACGGCTTCCACAGCCAGGCGGGCGCGCCTCTGAACACCGTCATGGTGCGGGACGGCCTGCTGTGCTGCGCGTCCAAGGGCATGACGGTGGAGATGGTCGGGTCACCGGCGCACGCGAGCCAGCCGGAGAATGGAAAGAACCCGTCGGAGGCCATCGCGAAGCTGGTGCTGGCGGTCGGAAAGATCGCGGATCAGAGCCAGTACAAGGGTCTCGTGCTCGCGACCATCGTGCAGATCGATGTGGGCGAAAAGGAAGCCTTCGGCGTGGCGGCCAGCAAGGGCAAGCTGCTGATGACCATCCGCGGCGAGATCGAGGCGGAGATGGATCTGCTGCAGGCGAGGCTCGAGGACGAGGCGAAGAAACTCGCCGGGGAGTACGGCCTGACGTGCTCCTTCCGCTACTGCGACGCCTTCCCCGAGACCTGCGGCGACCCGGCCTGCAACCGCAAGATCCAGGCGGCCTGTGAAAAGCTTGGGTATCCGTTCCAATTCAAGGAGATGTTCTACCGGGGATCCGAGGACTTCGGCCACTTCACGAAGCTCATCCCCGGAGCCATGTACATGATCAGCTTCGGCGAGGACATGGCGGTGAACGTGCACACGGCTGCGTTCGATTTCCACGATCCGTTCATCGAGATGCGCGTGAACCTGGACATGGAGCTGATCCGGATGTAGGGGTAATGAAGGGTGGTTGTACTGCTCCGCACCTTCAGAAATCTGGCGGACCAACGGTTTTCTTCGCGTGAAGTTCCGGCGCAGCTCCGCGGACTCGGCCGGTTTTGTCTATGCAAAACGCGGCCTCAGACACCGCTTCGCCGCAGCGCCTTTGCGCGCGTCCGGAACTTTATCCACTCGAAAACCGGGTCCGCAGACGATTTCTTCAGAGTTTGTCGCAGCACATCCACCCTTCATCCTGCATAACCATTTAATGTAAATTGTATGCACTTAAATAAATTGTACGAATACCAATAAATCGTATACAATTTGCGCCCGTAGTGGTATACTGTTATCGTATAGAACTACGGGCATTTTCATGCCTTGCTATAGCGGTTCACAGTAAAGGAGAGAAAAATGATCCAGCTGCACGAACAGGGCGTCTTCCTCGTAGACGGCAAGCCTTGCGAAGCGGGCTTCGAACCCAAGGAAGAAGCCAAGAAAAAGACCATCGCCTACAACATCCTGCAGGCGCACAACAAGTCGGGTGATCCGGCCAAGCTCCAGATCACGTTCGACGCCATGGTTTCCCACGACATCACGTATGTCGGGATCATCCAGACGGCCAGAGGTTCCGGCCTGAAGGAATTCCCGATGCCGTACGCCATGACGAACTGCCACAACTCCCTGTGCGCGGTCGGCGGCACCATCAACGAGGACGACCACGTATTCGGCCTTTCCGCGGCCAAGAAATACGGCGGCATCTACGTTCCCGCCAACATGTCCGTCATCCACTCCTACGCCAGAGAAGAGATGGCCAAGTGCGGCGCCATGATCCTCGGCTCCGACTCCCACACCCGCTACGGCGCCCTGGGCACCATGGCTGTGGGCGAGGGCGGCCCCGAGCTCGTCAAGCAGCTGCTGAAGAACACCTGGGACCTCAACTATCCCGAAGTCGTTCTCGTATATCTCACCGGCAAGCCCAGAAAGGGCATCGGCCCCCACGATGTGGCGATCTCCCTGGTCAAGGCCACGTTCGCAAATGGTTTCGTAAAGAACAAGGTGCTCGAGTTCACCGGCCCGGGCCTGAAGTATCTGCCCATCGACTTCCGCAACGGCATCGACGTCATGACGACCGAGACGACCTGCGTGTCCTCCATCTGGGAGACCGACGAGACCACCGAAGGCTTCTTCGCGGCTCACCAGAGACCGGAAGACTACAAGAAGCTGCAGCCCGGCAATGGCGCGTACTACGACTCCATGATCACGATCGACCTTGACAAGCAGGAGTCCATGATCGCTCTGCCGTTCCATCCCTCCAACGCCTACACCATCCACGAATTCCAGGCCAACGCGAAGGAAATCCTCGCGGGCGTCGAGGCGGAAGCCGCCAAGAAGTTCCCGAAGGCTCACATGGATCTGCAGTCCAAGGTCAAGGAAGACGGCGTCTATGCCGAACAGGGCATCATCGCCGGCTGCTCCGGCGGCATGTTCGACTCCATCGACGAGGCTGCCTGCATCCTGAAGGACAAGAGCACCGGCAACAGCTACTTCTCCATGAGCGTCTATCCGACCTCCGTGCCCGTATCCCTCGAGCTCACGAAGATCGGCGCCACCCAGACCCTGATGGAAGCCGGCGTCGTCATCAAGCCGTCCTTCTGCGGTCCGTGCTTCGGCGCTGGCGACGTGCCCGCCAACAACGGCCTGTCCCTGCGCCACACCACGAGAAACTTCCCGAACAGAGAAGGTTCCAAGCCCGGTGAAGGCCAGATCTCCGGCGTCGCCCTGATGGATGCCCGCTCCATCGCTGCCACGGCAGCCAACGGCGGCCGCATCACCGCCGCAACGGACATCGAGTACGAGTACACGCCGCACGAATATCACTTCGACAAGGAAGTCTACAACAAGAGACTGTACTACGGATACGGCAAGGCCGATCCGAGCGTCGAACTCATCCTCGGACCGAACATCACCGACTGGCCGAAGATGTATCAGCTCACCGACAACATCATGCTGAAGCTGGCCGCGGTCATCCACGATCCCGTAACGACCACGGACGAGCTCATCCCCTCCGGCGAGACGAGCTCGCTGCGTTCCAACCCGCTGAAGCTCTCCGAATACGCGCTGTCCAGAAGATGCCCCGAGTACGTCGGCAAGTCCAAGGCCATCGCCGCGCAGGAGAAGGCGAGAAGAGAAGGCGGCGACGTTTCCGCTCTGAAGGAAGCGCTGGCTAAGGTCGGTGACGCCGACGAGCTGCTGAAGAACACCCAGTTCGGCTCCTGCGTCTTCGCCAACAAGCCCGGCGACGGTTCCGCCAGAGAGCAGGCTGCATCCTGCCAGAAGGTGCTCGGCGGCTTCGCGAACATCTGCTACGAGTTCGCCACCAAGCGCTATCGCAGCAACTGCATCAACTGGGGCATCCTGCCGTTCACGATCGATCCCGAGACGAAGTTCGACTACGAAGAGGACGATTACGTGTTCGTTCCCGGCATCCGCAAGGCTGTCGCCGAAGGCATCGAGGACATCCCGGCCAAGGTCATCACCAAAACGGGTGTCGACGACATCATGCTGCACATCAAGGGTCTGACCGAAGACGAGAAGACCATCATCATGGAAGGCTGCCTGATGAACTTCTACGCGGCCAAGCTGAAGTAATCCCAAAGGAGGAGATTGCCAATGGATAAGATCAAGATGACGACCCCGCTCGTCGAAATGGACGGCGACGAAATGACCCGGATCATCTGGAAGATGATCAAGGACGAGCTGCTCGAACCGTTCGTGGACCTGAAGACAGAATACTACGACCTCGGCCTCATGGAGCGCGACAAGACGAAGGACCAGATCACGAAGGACGCTGCGAACGCCTGCCGCAAGTACGGCGTGGGCGTCAAGTGCGCGACCATCACCCCGAATGCCCAGCGCATGACGGAATACAACCTCACCGAGATGTGGAAGAGCCCGAACGGCACGATCCGCGCCATCATGGACGGCACCGTGTTCCGCGCCCCCATTCTCGTTGACTTCATCAAGCCGGTCGTCAAGAACTGGAAGAAGCCCATCACCATCGCCCGTCACGCGTACGGCGACATCTACAAGGCCGTCGACTACAGAGTTCCCGAAAAGGGTCAGGCGAAGATCTCCTTCAAGGGTGAATCCGGCGAGGAATGGGAATCCGTCGTTTACGACTTCGAGTGCCCGGGCGTCCTGCAAGGCCTGTATAACAAGGATTCCTCCATCGAATCCTTCGCGCACAGCTGCTTCAAGTACGCCATCAACACGAAGCAGAGCCTCTGGTTCTCCACGAAGGACACCATCTGCAAGAAGTACGACGGACAGTTCAAGGCCATCTTCCAGAAAGTCTATGAAGAGAACTACAAGGCCGACTTCGAGAAGCTGGGCCTCGAGTACTTCTACACCCTGATCGACGATGCCATCGCCCGCGTCATCCGCAGCGAAGGCGGCTACATCTGGGCCTGCAAGAACTACGACGGCGACGTCATGTCCGACATGGTCTCCACCGCGTTCGGTTCCTTGGCGATGATGACTTCCGTGCTCTGCAGCCCGGACGGCAAGTTCGAGTATGAGGCGGCTCACGGCACCGTTACCCGCCACTACTACAAGTACAAGGAGACCGGCGAGATGACCTCCACCAACCCGATGGCGACCATCTTCGCCTGGAGCGGCGCTCTGAGAAAGCGCGGCGAACTGGATGGCCTGGCCGATCTGCAGAACTTCGCGGATCAGCTTGAAGGCGCCTGCTTCGACACGCTGTACAGCGGCATCATGACGAAGGACCTCGTGGGCCTGGCCGAAGGCATCGAAGCAAAGGCCGTTACGACCGACAAGTTCATCGCCGAGATCAGAAAGAATCTTGAGAAGAGACTCGCGTAGGAGGAGCTTTTATGAAATTGATCCATAAAGCGATGGCCGGCACCATGGAGTCCTCGGACATCATGGTCACCATCGAACCCAGAGAAGAGGGCGGCGTGCAACTGGAGCTCACCAGTTCCGTCATGCAGCAGTTCGGCCGGCAGATCGAAGCGGTCATCCGCGAGACGCTGGCAGGCCTGGGCGTGGAGAACGCGCTCGTGACCGCGGCCGACAAGGGCGCCCTGGACTGCACCATCAAAGCGAGAGTGAACTGCGCAGCGTTCCGCGCCGCGGACAGCGACGCCTATGTATGGGAGGCGAAGTAAGATGAGAGAAAAGAAACGCCTCAGAAGATCCATGATGTTCGTGCCTGGCAACAACCCCGGCATGATCCGCGACTGCCACATCTACGGTTCCGACTCCATCATGTTCGACCTGGAGGACTCCGTCTCCATCATGGAGAAGGATGCGGCGAGATTCCTCGTCTACCAGGCCCTGCACGATCTGAAGTACGGCAAGAAGGAACTCGTCGTGCGCATCAACGACCTGAACTCCGGCCTTGGCGTCAAGGACCTCGAAGCCATCGTCCGCGCCGGCGTGCACGTCGTACGCCTGCCTAAGACCGATTCCGCGCAGGACGTCATCGACTGCGAGAAGGAGATCGCCCGCATCGAAGCCGAAGCCGGCATCCCCGTGGGCACCACCCTGATGATGGCCGCCATCGAGAGCGCCAACGGCGTGCTGAACGCCCGCGAGATCGCGCATGCGTCCGACCGCCTCATCGGCATCGCCCTCGGCGCAGAAGACTACGTCACCGACCTGAAGACCACCAGAAGCGACGGCATCGAACTGCTGTTCGCCCGCTGCATGATCCTCAACGCGGCCCGCAGCGCCGGCATCGACGCGCTGGATACCGTGTACTCCGACGTCAACAACGAAGAGGGCTTCATCGCCGAAGCGACGCTCATCAAGAAGCTGGGCTTCGACGGCAAGTCCGTCATCAACCCGCGCCAGATCGAGCCGCTGCACAAGGTCTTCATGCCGTCCGAAAAGGACCTGAAGAAGGCCCAGGCCGTCATGGGCGCTTACGAGGAAGCCATGGCGAAGGGCTCCGGCGTCGTCGCGCTCAACGGCAAGATGATCGACAAGCCCGTCGTCATCCGCGCGCAGAGACTGCTCGAGCTCAACGAGCTGGCAGGGGTCAGAGAAGTGGAGGAGATCTAAAATGGCAGAAAAGACGTTTGATTTTGCGCAGATCCCTCACATCGGAGAGATCGCCTGCAACGGAGAATTCAAGGGCGCCAGAGCGCGCAATACCGCGACGTTCTCCGAGAAGTTCGGTGAAAAGAACAAGGTCGTGGACAGCCTGGAGACCGCCATCAAGCTTTCCGGCTTAAAGGACGGCGACACCATCAGCTTCCACCATCACTTCCGCAACGGCGACCACATCATCAACCAGGTCGTGGCCAAGCTCGCGGAGATGGGCTTTAAGAACCTTACGCTGGCGTCCAGCTCCCTGGCTGCGGTTCACGCGCCCCTCATCGAGTACATCGAGCAGGGCGTCATCACCCACATCGAGACGAGCGGTATGCGCGGCGAACTGGCCGAGCGCATCTCCCGCGGCCTCATGGATTTCCCCGTCGTCTTCCGTTCCCACGGCGGAAGAGGCGAAGCGGTCGCTTCCGGCGAACTCCACATCGACGTGGCATTCCTGGGCGCTCCGTCCTGTGACCCGTTCGGCAACGCCAACGGCTACAGCCGGGACGACGACGATTCCATCATGTGCGGCTCCCTGGGCTATGCCCGTCCGGACGCCCACATGGCGGATACGACCATCATCATCACGAACAACCTGGTGAAGTTCCCGAACACGCCCTGCGCCATCCCCGAGTCCGACGTGGATTACGTGGTCGTCATGGACGACATCGGCGATCCGAAGGGCATCATGAGCGGCGCGACCCGCTACACGAAGAACCCGAAGGAACTGATCATCGCCAAGACCGCGGCGGAAGTCGTGAAGGCTGCCGGCTACGTCTATGACGGATTCTCCATGCAGATGGGCAGCGGCGGCGCGTCCCTGGCGACGGCCCGCTACCTGCGCCAGATGATGATCGACGAGGGCATCAAGTGCCGGTTCGCGCTGGGCGGCATCACCGGCCAGATCACGGCCATGCACGAAGAGGGCCTCATCGAGAAGATCCTGGACGTCCAGTCCTTCGACCTCGACGCGGCCAAGTCCCTGAAGAAGAACCACTTCCACCAGCAGATCGACGCTCCGACATACGCGAGTTACAGAAGAGAGTCCGCTGTCAACCAGCTGGACTTCGTCATCCTGTCCGCGCTGGAAGTCGACACGGACTTCAACGTCAACGTGCTGACCGGTTCTGACGGGGTCATCCGCGGCGCCATCGGCGGCCATCCCGACACGGCGGAAGGCGCGGCGCTGTCCGTCATCGTCTGCCCGCTCACCAGAGGCCGCATCCCCTGCGTCGTGCCCAAGGTCAACACGGTCGTTACTCCGGGCAGCGTCGTGGACGTGGTCATTACGGATCAGGGCGTGGCGGTGAACCCGAACAGGCCTGAAGTCGCCGAGAAACTCGTGGCGGCCGGCATCCCCGTCGTCTCCATCGAGTCCCTGGCGGAGCGCGCCGAGCGCATCGTGGGCAAGCCCGACCCGATCAAGTTCAAGGACAAGATCGTGGCCGTGGTCATGTACCGCGACAACACCGTCATCGACGTCGTAAGACAGATCGACGAGGAGTAACTGAGCAGTTCCATTCCATCTTTCGTGTAGTCGTTCTGTCTTTTCGTCAGATGGCTGCATGAGGACAGAGGAACGAACGATCTGTTCAACTCGACCCTTCATTCAGGAGGGCTACAACAATGACACAAACCCCGCAAGGCTTGGAGTTACAGGCTTTGCGGGGTTTTGCTTTCCCGATTTCATCATTATATGTATCTGCATATGTGTCTGAGCCGCGCAGGCACAGCGTTCCATAATAGGTCTGAGTTGTGTGTTTGCACTGCGTAGCCGCGCGTTCCATAAATGTGTCTATACTATCTGTTTGCACTGTCTGGTCGCGGCGTTCCATAAATGTGAAGATGCCCGATTTCGA
>JAIKZT010000105.1 GCA_024682015.1 Clostridia bacterium | reverse complement strand
CCGCAAGAGGAACAGTTAACGCTGGGAGAATAAGAGACAAGGGGTTTGAACATGAAGAGACTGAACAAGATCCTGTGCATCGCTCTGGTCTTCGGACTGCTGTTTGCAGGCCTGGTATACGCCGAAGGCGAAGAAGGGGACCCCGAAGCGGAAGAGCCTGCGTCGCAGGAGCTCCGTTCCGACGACAGCCTGTATCTGTGGATCGGCCTGGCGTACGGTTCCGGAGCGGTCGACAAGATCACGGTGAAGAGCGCGGACGGGTTCATCATCGTCAAGGGCAACAACAACGGATGGAAGGAGACGGACATCACGACAAGCGCCACGACGCTGACGATCACCCCGTCCGGCAGCCAGGCTGTGCTGACCGACCCGGACGGCAACGTGCTCCTGAGCAGCATGGGCGGAGGCGGCTACGTCGTGATGAGCGCCGCGGAGGATCCGGAGGACCGGCTGATCACGATCAACGGCAGCAAATACCGGGACGGCGCCACGGCGACGGTGACCGGAGGCAAGCTGAACGTCATCAACGTGATCGAGATCGAGCACTATGTGCGGGGCGTCGTCGCGAACGAGATGGGCTACACCTATCCGATCGAGGCGCTCAAGGCCCAGGCGATCAGCGCCAGGAGCTACGCGTTCCGGAATATCAACAAACACAAAACCTACGGCATCGATCTCTGCACGACGCAGGACTGCCAGGTGTACCGGGGCTATGTCTCCGAGCACGACAGCACGGACGAAGCGTGCCGGCAGACGGCGGGCAAGGTGCTGACCTACGACGGGAAGATCACGGAATCGTTTTATTACGCCTACAGCGGCGGCGCCACGCTCAACAGCGAGGACGTCTGGTCCGCCGCGCTGCCGTACTGCCGCGGCAAGGTCGACGAATACTATTCGGACTACAGATGGGCCGTCCACTATTCGATGGATGAGCTGACGCAGGAGATGGTGTCCAGGGGCAAGAACATCGGCGACGTCGTTTCCGTGCAGGTGACGAAACGCCACAACACCGGCGCCGTAGCCGAGGTGACATTCGTAGGCACGAAGGGCACCGCGAAGTTCACGAAGAGCACCATCCTGTCCGTGCTCGGCCTGAAGTCCTTCATGTTCGCCATCAACGATTCGCAGTTCGTCTGGTCCAAAGACGGACAGGCGGTCGTGACGGACGCGAAGGTAAACGTGCTGGGCGCCAACTCCACAGGAGAGGATCTCTCCACCGTGTACGTGATCGGCGCGGACGGGGACGTGGTGAAGATGCCCGCTTCGGATGTGCGCATCACGAACGGAACGCAGACCGCCATGCCGCAGGGCCAGGTCAGCTCTGGCTGGACGGATGACCCCGTCAAGAGCAGCGTCGTCTACATCGCCGGCAGCGGATGGGGTCACGGCGTGGGCATGCCGCAGACCAGCGCCCGCAACATGGCACAGCTCGGCTTCGGCTGCGAAGAGATCCTGAAATATTATTACGAAGGGACCGAGATCGGCGATCTCGCGGACTTCCGATGAACGTATCTGACTTTGATTATATTCTGCCCCAGGAGCTGATCGCGCAGCAGCCCAGCGAAACGCGGGACGGCTGCCGTCTGCTGGTGATCCACCGGGATACCGGGGCGTTGGAACATAGACATTTCTACGACGTGCTCGACTATCTGGATCCGGGCGACTGCCTCGTGTTCAACGACTCGAAGGTGCTGCCCGCCAGGCTGTTCGGAACGAAGGAAGGCACCGGAGCGAAGATCGAGTTTCTGCTGTCCAGAAGGCTGGAAGGGGATACCTGGGAGACCCTCGTGCGCCCGGGACGTAGACTCCACACCGGAGATACCGTTATTTTCGGCCAAAACGGCGAATTGCGGGCCGAAATCACCGGCCATGGGGATGAGGGGACCCGTCACGTAAAATTCGCTTATTCGGGCGATTTTATGGCTCTGCTGGATAAACTGGGCGCCATGCCTCTGCCGCCGTACATCGAGCGCGCGGCCGAGGAGAGCGACAAGGACCGCTATCAGAACGTATACGCGAAGGAATACGGTTCCGTAGCCTGCGCCACCGCGGGACTGCACTGGACGCCGGAGCTGATCGCGAAAGCGCAGGAGAAGGGCGTGCGCATCGCGTACGTCACGCTGCACGTGGGCATCGGCACGTTCCGTCCGGTGAAGGTCGACCGCATCGAAGACCACCATATGCACTTCGAAGAGTATTCCGTGAGTGAAGAGGCTGCCCGCATCGTCAACGAAACGAAGGCGGCGGGTGGGCGCATCGTCTCCGTGGGCACGACGGCCTGCCGCACCATGGAGAGCGCCGCGGACGAAGCCGGAGTACTGCATGCCGGATCCGGGTCCACGGGCATCTTCATCTATCCCGGTTACAAGTTCAAGCTCGTCGACCGACTGATCACGAACTTCCATCTGCCGAAATCCACGCTCCTGATGCTCGTTTCGGCGCTGTATACCCGCGAGGGCATGCTGGCAGCCTACGAAGAGGCTGTCCGCGAGCGGTACCGCTTTTTCTCCTACGGAGACGCCTGCTTTATTCTATGAAACACGCTGTCACTTTCGATCTTTATAAAACCGATACCCGCACGAAAGCGAGGAGAGGATGTCTGCATACGCCCCACGGCGACGTGCAGACCCCTGTTTTCATGCCCGTAGGCACCCAGGGGACCGTCAAGGCCATGAAGCCCGAAGACGTCAAGACGCTGGGG
>JAIKZT010000139.1 GCA_024682015.1 Clostridia bacterium | reverse complement strand
AGCATCTCGCCGAGCTGCGCGATGACCTGGTCGTTCAGGGCGTTCAGCGCCTCGGGACGGTTGATCGTCAGGATGCCTACCTGGCCCTTCACTTCTAATTCAACAAATGCCATTGATGATCCTCCTTGACGGGGTTCCTTCAGCATGAACCCTCACATTTCATTATATACTTTGTTTATTTTTTGTCAATATGAATTTAGTGAGACATGGGGACGGTTCAGATGTCTCAAAATGAGATAGAGGGACGGTTCAGATGTCTCAAAGTGGGACAAGGAACCGTCCCCATGTGTCAAAGTGGGACAAGGAGCAGTCCCCATGTCTCACGCAAGGGACTTCAGAGCCAGCGCCGCGAAGTCCGCCAGATCGCGCGCCATCAGGCCCGATTCGCCCCAGACCTTTGCCGCGAGATCGCCTGCCAGACCGTGGAGGTAAACGCCGAGCACGGCTGCCCGTTTCGCAGCCTCCTCGGGGGAAGCGCCCTGCGCCGCCAGCTGCCCAGCCAGGGACCCGATCATGCCCGTCAGCACGTCCCCGGATCCGCCGGTCGCCATGCCGGGGTTGCCGGTCGTATTTTCGTAGACGGTTCCGTCCGGGCCGCACACGAGGCTGCGCGCTCCCTTCATCACGCAGACAGCGTTCAGGTTCTTCGCCAGCAGCAGGCCGAAGCGCTCGCGATCTGCGGAGATATCCACCGGCCTGACAGGGCTCAGGCCCTGAAGATTCATAGCGTTCACGAGCCTGGCAGCCTCACCCGCATGGGGCGTTATGACGAGAGAGCAGGCCATTTCTTCAGACGGCGGAATACCGTATTCCGACAAGCAGTTCAGCGCATCCGCATCGAGCACGAGGGGACCGGAAAACCCGCGCAGCAGGCGGCAGACGGTCTCCCAATTGGTGAAGTTCACGCCAAGGCCAGGGCCCGCGGCAGCGGCGTCATACCTGGATAGGTTCACGCCTTCCCTTGCCACGCAGGTCGCCTCGGGAACGCCCGCGTGAACGTCCGAAAACAGCGCCGGATCGCAGCACGCCGCGACCAGCCCTGCCCCGCTGCGAAAAGCCGCGCGGCAGCAGAGCACGGCCGCGCCCATCATGCCCCGGCTGCCGGCGACGATGAGAAGCCTGCCGAAGTCTCCCTTATGCGCGCTCTGTTCCCGCTTGGGCAGCCATGTTCTTACCCGTTCGCTTGTGATCTGTTCCATCTGCAACTTCCTTTTTCAAGAAAAAAACGGCGGATCGCTCCGCCGTTATTATACCATATCAGCGCTCTTCCCGGAAATACGGAAGGCCCAGGCTCTGGGGAGGCTGGTCCTCCTTTCTCTGCCGCAGCGACACGATTACGAGCACGATGGCCGTCACGATGTAGGGCACGACCTTGTAGATCTGCGACGGGATGAACGAGATGGGCACGCGCAGGTACATGATCATCAGCCCGCCGAAGAGCACCGAACCCCACAGGGCGTTCAGCGGCTTCCACAGGCAGAAGATGACCAGCGCCACGGCCACCCAGCCTTCGCCGGACAGAGCCGTGTGGTTCCAGACCGTGCCGGCGATCGTCATAGTGTAGACCATGCCGCCGATGGCGGAGATGCCGCCGCCGATGACGGTAGCCAGATACTTGTATCTCGTCACGTTGATGCCCGCCGCATCCGCCGTCGAGGGGCTTTCGCCCACGGCCTTCAGGTAGAGGCCCTTGCGAGTGCGGTTCAGGAAGACGGACATAACGATGGCCATGGCGATGCCCAGATAGACGAAACCGTTATAGGAGAACAGGACCTGTCCCAGGAACGGGATATCCTGCAGGGCTTTCGGCAGCACCGGGTTGGCGAAAGAGCCCTTCAGCGCGTTGGAGATGGAGATGTTGCCGCCCACCTTCAGACGCATCTGCTCGCCCACGAACTGGCCGATGCCCGTGCCGAAGATGGTAAGTGCAAGGCCCGTCACGTTCTGGTTTGCGCGAAGAGATATGGTGAGGAAGCTGAAGATGAGCGACCCGGCGCAGCCGGCCAGGAAGGAGCAGAGCAGCGCGATGAGCACCGCGACCAGCCCAGAAGCGCCGGCGCCCGCCGCCCGATCGTACCAGAAAGCGCCGGCCAGGCCGAACGCTCCGCCCATGAACATCAGGCCTTCCACGCCCAGGTTCAGGTTGCCGCTCTTTTCCGTGAGGATCTCGCCCGAAGTGCCGAAGAGCAGCGGCGTGCCGTTCAGAACGGCGGCCTTGATGAGGCCCGCAAGGTTGAAATTCATACGGATGCCTCCTTTCCGGAAGACTCTTTATGGCGCCAGATGATGCGGTAGTTGATGAAGAATTCGCAGCCCAGCATGCACAGCAGGATGATGCCGGTGATGATGTCCGAGATGGATGCCGGGATGCCCAGCGCGGTCTGCAGGCCGCTGGACCCTCTGGAGAGGATGGCCAGCAGCAGCGAGATCACGATCATCGCAAAGGGATTGAGCTGGCTCAGCCAGCACACGGTGATGGCCGTAAAACCGACGCCGCCTGCCACGTCCGAATACAGCGTCTGGTTGACGCCGGAGGCCGTCATGAAGCCGACCAGGCCGCAGATGGCGCCCGAGAGGGCTGCCGTGCGGAGGGTCACCTTCGCGACGTTCATGCCCGCGTACCGCGCCGTGTTCTCGGATTCGCCGAGCACCGCGATCTCGTAGCCGTGCTTCGTGTAGTTCATGTAGATGAACATGAACACGACCAGCAGCAGCACGAGGATCCAGCCGCAGTGGACGCCGAAGATCTTAGGAAGCACCGCCTTGGAGTCGAACATCGGGATGATCTGCGAACCGGGCTTGCCTTCCCAGGGACCGCCCTGCAGCCAGGCCACGATGCCGATGGCGATGTAATTCATCATGAGGGTGAACAGGGTCTCGTTCGTGCCCCAACGGGCCTTGAAGATGGCCGGAACTGCCGCCCAAAAGGCGCCGAAGAGCATGCCGGCCAGGGCCATGACGAGGAGCAGGACCGCCGACGGAAGCTTCGCGTACCAGTAAAGCGCGAAGTAAGAGGCCGCCATGGCGCCCATGGTGATCTGCCCTTCCGCGCCGATGTTCCAGTAACGCATGCGGAAGCACGGCGCCAAGGCCAGACCCACGCCCAGCAGCGGCACCGCGTTCTTCACGACCTGCCGTATGCCGGACTTCTTGCCCAAAGACGACGCGATCATCGTGCCGTAAGCGTTGATGGGATTGGCACCGGCGATGGCGAAGATGATCATGCCGATGAGTATGGCTGCAGCGAGAGCGAGCAGGCGTATCATCCAAATTTTCTTTTTCGACATGTCCTCGCGCTTCGCGAGCCGGATGAGAGGCGTCTTTTCGTTCATTTAGTTCGCATCCTTTCCGCCGCCGACCTGCGTCATGAGCAGGCCCACTTCCTCTTTCGTCGTCGTCCGGGCGTCCACGATGCCCGACACTTTGCCGTCGCACAGCACGAGGATGCGGTCCGCCAGTTGCAGCAGCACGTCCAGGTCTTCGCCGACGAAGATGACCGCCACGCCTTTAGACTTCTGCCCTTCCATGAGGTTGTAGATGATATAGGATGTATTGATGTCCAGGCCGCGCACGGCGTAGGCGCTCATGAGGACGGACGGAGATGAGGCGATCTCCCGCCCGACGAGAACCTTCTGCACGTTGCCGCCTGAAAGTTTGCGCACTGGATAGTCGATGCTGGGGGTGACCACTTCCAGGAACTCGTACACCTGTTCGGCGACCTTTTCGGGTTCTTTGCGGTTCACGAAGATGCCCCTGCCCTTGTTCCAGGTGCGGAGCATCATGTTCTCGGTCATGCCCATGCCGCCCACGAGTCCCATGCCCAGGCGGTCTTCGGGAACGAAGGCGAGCGCGACGCCGGCTTCCTTGATCTCCATGGGCGTTTTACCCACGAGCTCTTCAGGGATCTTCCCTTCCGGCGTGTAGATGATGGAACCCGAGCTGATGGGGCGCAGGCCCGCGATGGCTTCGAGCAGCTCCTTCTGGCCGCTGCCGGCGATGCCCGCAATGCCGAGGATCTCGCCGCTGTACGCGATAAAGCCCACGTTTTCCAGCTTCGTAACGCCTTCGCTGTCGCGGCAGGTGAGACCGGCCACGGTCAGCCGCGGCTTGGGATCCTTGGGCTCCATGCGGTCGATGTTCAGGGACACGGCCCTCCCCACCATCATCTCGGTGAGGGCCTGCGGATTCGTTTCCTCCGTGCGCACGGTCTTGATGTGCTGACCCTTGCGCAGGACCGCCACGACGTCGGACACTGCCATGACCTCGTTCAGCTTGTGCGTGATGAGGATGATGGCCTTGCCATCCGCCTTCATGGCCTTCAGGATGCCGAACAGTTTCTCGGTCTCCTGCGGGGTCAGGACAGCCGTCGGCTCGTCCAGGATGAGGATATTCGCGCCGCGGTACAGCACCTTGATGATCTCGACGGTCTGTTTCTCGGAAACGGACATCTCGTAGATCTTCTTGTCCGGATCGATGCCGAAGCCGTACTTGTCGGAGATCTCCTTTACGCCGGCCGCGACCTTCTTCAGGTCGTACTTGCCCTCGTTGATGCCCAGCGCCACGTTCTCCGCCGCGGTGAACACGTCGATGAGCTTGAAGTGCTGGTGGATCATGCCAATGCCGTTTTCGTAGGCGTCACGCGGGGAGCGGATGGATACTTCCTTCCCGCCGACGAAGATCTGCCCTTCGTCGGGGAAGTAGATGCCGGCGAGCATGTTCATGAGCGTCGTCTTGCCGGAGCCGTTTTCCCCCAGCAGGGACATGATGACGCCGCTGTCCACGTAGAGATCGACCTTATCGTTGGCAACGGTGCTGCCGAAACGCTTCGTGATGTTTTTCAGTTCTACTGCGTGTGTCATAGGTCTCTTTTTGCGGAAAAAGCCGAAAGAAGCAGCGGATGACTGCGTTCTTTCGGCTATTCGTTCTGTAACGGGAATTAGTAAGCTTCGTTCAGCAGCTCGATGCCGTCGATGCGCAGATCGAAAGCGGGAGCGGACTTGAAGTAGGATTCGTGATAGTATCCGTCGAAGATGGCGTCGTAGCCTTCATCGCCCACGAAGTCGCCGGTCATGTCGACGAGAGCGGAGGTCGCTTCCTTGCCGCCCACGGTGAACTTGGAGGTATCGAAGACGTGGAGCTCGCCGGATTCGATGGCAGCCTTGGCAGCCTGGACGGTCTCTTCCGTGCCAGGTGCCGCGATGGCTTCGTTCAGTTCGCACAGCGCGACGTCGCCGTCCTTAAGGCCGTGGCCGATGTAGTCCTGGTCGACCTTGTTGCCCTTGACGGCGTTCTCGATGACGTAGACGAAGTAGTTCGTCCAATCGATGCGGGAGGAGCTCAGGGAGGCATCGGGCGCGACGTCGATCATGGAGATGTTATAACCGACGTGATAGACGCCGTTGCTCTGCGCGGTCGTGGCGGGAGTCGTGGAGTCGGAGTGTTGGGAGATCAGCACGCAGCCCTTGTCGATGAGGTCCTGCGCGGTGTTGGCTTCCATGGTCGGGTCTCCCCAGGAACCGATGAATTCGACCTTCATGGTCGCGGAGGGGCAAACGCTCTTCGCGCCGAGGTAGAAGGAGGTGTAGCCGGAGATGACTTCCGCGAAGGTGTAGGCGCCGACATAGCCGATGACGGCTTCTTCCGCCTTGATCTCGCCTTCGTCGATCAGCTGCTGCAGCTTGCAGCCGGCGATGACACCTTCGAGGTAGCGGCCTTCGAAGATATTCGGGAACGCGTTGACGGTGTTGTCGAGGGAGTCTCTCATGGAGCCTTCGTTCGTGAGCCCGGCGAAGACGGTGTCGGGATAATCGCCCGCAACGGTGAGCATGGCGTCTTCCTGGCCGTAGGAGTTGCAGAAGACGGCTACGCAGCCGGCCTCGGCGAGCTCTTCGCAGTCAACGGCGACCGCATCGCCCGCCGGGTGATTGTAGGTGTAGACCCACTCGATATTGATGCCCTTCTTAGCGAGCTCTTCTTTGGCGGCATCCGCGGCCATGTAGAAGTTTCTGTCGTACGCGGCGTTGTCGTCGCCGATGCAGACCATGCCGACTTTAACGGCTTCGCTGCTGGTGGAGCTGGTGCAGGCTGCCAGGGAGAAGACCATGGCGGCGATCAGCAGAAGGGAAAAGATTTTTTTCATGTTCAGATACCTCATTTAATCCAGGTTGAGATGGCGATTCGCGCCGCAGACCGGCACAGTTCCATTATACCCTGCCCTTCGCGAAAGTAAAGGATGACCCGGCCAAAATGCGATGATCGGATACAAAACAAAAATGAATGTTCGGTTATGGTCGAACATTCATTTTGTTGAAAGTGAACTATATTCTATTTTAGCATTTGCCATTATGAACGGATCGAGGATGCTGCCCTAACCGGCAGATCTACAGCCAGCTTGGCAAATACTTTAGAGATGTGCGCGTGCTTTTCGGGCTTATTCACGATCAGGGGAAACCATCCGGCCCTACAGCTTCAGCATGTCCGGATTGATCTCGATCACGGGCTTTTCCTTGTCCTGGTCGTCGAGGATCAGCAGGGGCACGTAATCGGACAGCTTCTTGTTCTCCCGACCGCCGGCTACGACCACGACGCCTATGCCCACGGCCATCGCATCAAATTCCTTCAGCATGGAGAGGATGCCTAAGATCGAACCGCCGCCCCGCATGAAGTCATCGATGATCAGCACGCGGCTGCCGTGCGGAATGCCCTTCTTGGAGATGCTCATCTGCTGCAGGCGATCCGCTGAACCGGAGAAATAGTTGATGTTGATGGAGGAACCCTCCGAAACCTTGCTTTCGCGGCGGATCACCGCAAGCGGAAGGTTCAGCAGCTGCGCCGTGAACAGCGCCACGCCGATCCCCTTCGTTTCGACCGTTACGACCATATCCACCTCTGCCGCGGCAAAGCGCTTGGCGAAGACCTGCGCCGCGCCCCGGATGACCCGCGGATCGAACATGATGTCGGACGTATACACGAACCCGCTTCCCAGCATGCGGGATGGTTCCTCGAAGGCCTTCTTCAAGTCCTCGAGCGCCTTGGCCATCGCCCGCTTGGACATGTAGGGCACGTAGCGCACCCCGCCCTTCGCGCCGGACGTCGTCTCCAGATAGCCCAGACCCGCCGCGCCGATGGCTTCCCGCACGAGCTTCATGTCGTCGGAAATGCTGGATTTGGCGCAGCCGAGCTCCTCGGCAAACGCGCCGAGCGAAAAGTCCTGATTGGGATGCTCCGTGAGGATGTGAGTGATGATGCACGCCCGCTGTGTCTTCTTCATGCGCTACTCCGTATAATGGAACTCGATCTGTCCGTCCTTCATCTTCGTGATGTGAGCCAGCGAAACCACCCGCAGGCCCTTCGCCTCGAGCAGCGCGCGGCCGCCCTGGAACTCCTTTTCGACCGCGATGCCAACGCCCACGCAGGTCGCGCCGGCCTGTTCGATCAGGTCCAGCAGGCCCAAAGATGCCGCGCCGGACGCCAGGAAATCGTCGATGATCAGCACCCGTTCGCCCGGATTCAGATACTTCTTCGGCACGCGGATGAGGTTCACGACCTCCTTCGTGAAGGACTTCACCTCCGCGGCAAGGTCGTCATCGATGTTCGTGTTAGGCTTGTTCTTCTTGGCGAACAGCAGGGGCAGATCGCCGAGATACTTTGCCGTCGCGTAGGCCACGGGAAGGCCGGAGGTCTCCACCGTCAGCACCTTCGTGGCGCCGCTCTCGCGGAAGATGCGCGCGAACTCGCGGCCCATCTGGTCCGTCAGTTCGACGTCAATCTGGAAATTAAGGAAGGAATCGACCTTCAGGATGCGGTCCTCGATGAGGAGGCCGTCTTTTAAAATGCGTTCTTCAAGGATCTTCATGATTGTCAGAAGCCATGACGTCCGCTGAGCCTGTCGAAGCGAACGGTCGGTTCATAGGAGATATCGATCAGGTAAGCCATGCTGCCCGCGCCCCTTTGGCAAGCTCAGGGAGCGCCGGACTGCATGCACAGGATGCACGTTTTATGTTTCGGGGCAAGGCGCGTGAGCCTACCAGCCGCCGCCACCGCCGCCGCCACCGCCGCCGCCGGAGAAGCCGCCTCCGCCGGAGCTGAACGAGCCGCCGCCGGAGAAACTGCCGGAACTGGTATGCGGAACGGAACTGGCCAGGCTGCTGCGCACGCCGTCATCCATGGAGCGGCACAGGAACACCGGATTGTACATGTACATGGATGGTCCGGAATACCATTCTGGCGGGCTCACCGCCAGTTTGTCGAAGTTTTTGGCCCACTTGTCCGTCAGGCCGAACACGTAGGCATACGGCAGGATGTTGTAGAAATAGTCCGGATCCTGCTCCACGAGGCGATTGATCTTGTCGAGTTCCGCCTTCTGGATGAACTCGCGGAACCCCTTGATCTGCCCCAGGATCTGCGTGCGAAACTTCGTCGGCCGCAGCATGCGCCAGCAACAGAGCGAAATGATGACGCCGCTGATGAGCAGCTGGATCAGCATGCGCTGCTGCTGCGCTACCGAGATCATGAGCACCACTACCGACACGCCGAAGACGGCCACCTCCAGGATGCCCAGCAGGCAGCCGCCGATGCGCTTGCCCTGGCCTTCCTCCATCTTGCCGCCCAGATTGTTTTTCAGCGATTCCCTCGCCGCCACATAAGAGGAGCCGAAGGCGGATGACTTTGACAGCGCATTCATGTCCGCCGGCGAGCCTTTCGCGAACAGCGCCCGGAAGAACAGAAGCTGATAATACGGCGAATCCTCCGGCAGATCTTTCAGCTTATGCAGAAAGATGTGCGGCTTCTTCTTCAGCAGCCCCTGCTCTTCTTCAGCCTCGATCCTCAGATATCC
>JAIKZT010000083.1 GCA_024682015.1 Clostridia bacterium | reverse complement strand
TCTGCCACGCAGATCGCCGCATTGGAAGAGCTGCGCTCGGACGCGCTGACGGACGAAGTCCTGAAAGGGTTTTCGGATGGCAGCGAGCTCTGGATCGACATCGTCTCCGACGAGGATCATAAAAAGGAGCCGAGCCTGGATCTCGTGCAGGTCAGCGACGGGAAAACGGTGTGGACCGGCCTCGCCGATATGGAGCTGCTCTCCGGAAAGGCGCTGACGCTCTGCGGGTTCGGACTGGAAAAGGTCTGGTACGTGCTGGCTTACCGCGGCGTGGATACGTCCGCCATGCGCACCGGATACGACGGGGCGCTCGCGCAGTACGTGCTCGATCCCGCGGCGAAGGCGCAGTCGCTGCAGGAGCTGGCGTTCACGGAGTTTCATCGCGACATCGAAAGCGGGCCGGATGCTGCGCCTGCGGAAAGCCAGATGGATCTGTTCTCGGCCATGACGGAAGAACCGCTCGCAGATAAGATGCGCCGCAGCTCCGGGCTGAAGTTCGCGGCGCTCAAGGCGCTGAGAACCCTGCAGGAGCAACGGATAGAAGAGTTCGGTTTACAGAAAGTATATTATGAAATAGAGCTGCCGCTGTGCAAGGTGCTCGCGGACATGGAGATCGCGGGCATCGACGTGGACAGCCAGGCGCTCGCGGCTTTCGGCAAGGAACTGAAGATCCGCATCGACGCGCTTGTGGACGAGATCTACGAACTGGCGGGCGAGCGGTTCAACATCAATTCCCCCATGCAGCTGGGCGCGATCCTGTTCGATAAGATGGGTCTTCCGGCGGGCAAGAAGACGAAGAAAGGCTACTCGACCAACGCCGAGATCCTCGAAAAGCTCGCGCAGGATTACCCGATCGTCGACAGAGTGCTGGAGTACCGCACGCTTTCCAAGCTGAACTCCACCTATGTGGAAGGGCTGCTTCCCCTCATCGGGGAGGACGGGCGCATCCGGGCCCACTTCCAGCAGACCGTTACGGCCACGGGGCGCATCAGCTGCACGGAGCCCAACCTGCAGAACATTCCGGTCCGCCAGGAGCTCGGAAGGCAGCTGCGCAAGGTCTTTACGGCCGGCGCGGGCGACATGGTCCTCATCGGCGCGGACTATTCGCAGATCGAACTGCGCGTCCTCGCGCACATGTCCGGCGATCCCACGCTCATCGAAGCGTTCGAAAAGGGGCTGGACATCCACCGCGAGACGGCCTCGAAGGTCTTCGGCGTCCCGCAGGATCAGGTGACCCCGCTCATGCGTTCCAACGCGAAAGCGGTCAATTTCGGCGTCATCTACGGCATGAGCGGCTTCGGCCTGTCCGAGGAGCTGTCCATCACGAGAAAGCAGGCCGAGCAGTACATCAGAGACTACTTCGACCGGTTTCCGGGGGTCAAGCGCTTCATGGACGGCTGCATCGCGGACTGCAAGGCATCCGGCGAGATCCGCACGCTCTACGGCAGGCGCCGCAGCGTGCCGGAGATCCGCTCGTCCCAGTTCGTCGTACGGCAGCTCGGGGAAAGACTGGCCATGAACACGCCCATCCAGGGCACGGCGGCGGACATCATCAAGCTGGCGATGATACGCACGGCCGAAGCGTTGAAGAAGGAGTGTCCGGGGGCGGAGCTCATCCTGCAGATCCACGACGAGCTCATCCTGCGGGTCAGCGAAAAGGACGCGAAAACCGCGGAAGAGACGCTGCGCAGGGCCATGGAGGACGCCGCGCAGATGGCAGTAAAGCTGGCGGTGGACGTCCATACGGGACGCAACTGGTACGAACTGAAGTAAATTATCGTTTCATCTTGCCGGCGAGCCGGCGGAAAGGGCTTTGCAATGATATACGGATTAACGGGCGGCATCGGCTCCGGCAAAAGCACGGTGTCGAACATCCTGAGGGATAAGGGCTTTACGGTCCTGGATGCGGACGAGATCGGCCGCGAGGTAACGGCGAAGGGTCAGCCTCTGCTGCGCATGCTCGTAAACGAGTTCGGCATCGAGATCATCCAGGAGGACGGCACGCTGAACAGGCGGCTTCTGGCGGACATGGTGTTCGGAGACCGCGCCAAGACGCGCCGGCTGAACGAAATGGTCCAGACGGCCATCCTCGTCAAGGCCATCGAAAGGGCGCACAAGCTGCAGCTGACGGATACGAAGAAGGTCATCTTCTTCGACGTGCCGCTGCTGTTCGAGGCGGGCTGGGACAGATACGTGAAGGAAGTCTGGCTCGTGACGGCGCCCGAAGACGTGCGCATCGAGCGCGTGGAAGTGCGCGACGGCCTGACGGAAGCGGAGATCCGCAAGCGCATCCGGCTGCAGATGAGCGAAGAGGAGAAGATGGAGCGCTCCGACGTCATCATCGAGAACGACGAGGGCATGGCCAAGCTCATGATGCAGGTGGACAAGGCGATCGCTGAAAGGTTATAAGGAACATGCAGAAGAAATTTGAGAATAAAGTAGAAGTCGTAAAATACAGAGTCCTGCGCGAGCTGGCGAGGGCTCTCTGGGAGGATCACGATCCGTTTACGGTGTTCAATGACATCGCGGGGAAGGTCATCAAGAAGGGTGAACCGCCCATGAGCTGCTGCATCTACAAGGACCGCGCCATCGTCGCGGACCGCATGCGCATGGGCATAGGCGAGTACCACGGCTCCAAGGACACCATCCAGGTCGTGGACATCGCCTGCGACGAATGCCCCAAGGCCGGGTACATGGTCACGGACCTGTGCCGCGGGTGCCTGGCGCACAGCTGCCGGGAAGCCTGCCCGCGCGATGCCATCGCCATCGATGAGAGGGGTCACAGCCACATCGACAAGACCCGCTGCGTCGAATGCGGACGCTGCGCGCAGAGCTGCAAATACGGGGCGATCTTCAACCTGCAGCGCCCCTGCGAAAAGGTCTGCCCGACCGGCGCCATCCACATGGGCGAGGACGGGGCAGCCGTCGTCGATCAGGACAAGTGCATCGTCTGCGGCCTGTGCGTCTACGAATGTCCGTTCGGGGCGCCGAACGACATTTCGGGCGTATCGAAGGTCATCAACGCGATCAAATCCAAGGAAAATACCGGCCGGAAGGTCTACGCCATCGTGGCGCCTTCCGTCGCCGCCCAGTTCCCGGACGGCACAACCGAACAGGTATATACGGGCATCAAGCGCATCGGATTCGACGAGGTCGTCGAAGTCGCGATGGGCGCGGATGAGACCGCCAGGACGGAGGCGGCTGAACTGCTGGAGAAGGGCTTTCTGACCACGTCCTGCTGCCCGGCATTCGTGGAGTACATCCACATCAAGTTCCCGGAAATGGAGAAGTACGTTTCGCACACGCTGTCGCCCATGGCTTACACGGGCAAGGCCATCAAGGAGAAGGATCCGGATGCCGTCGTCGTGTTCATCGGGCCGTGCATGGCCAAGAAATACGAGCGCAAGAAGGACTGCGCGAAGGACTACATCGACTACGTGCTGACGTTCTTCGAACTGCAGGCGCTGCTGGATTCCAAGGACATCGTGCTGTCCGAGCTTGAACCCACGGATCTGCAGGACGGCAGCAGATTCGGAAGGGCGTACTGCCGCAGCGGCGGCGTGGCGGCTTCCGTCGTACAGGCCATCCGGGAGATGGGGCGCGAGGACTTCGAGGTAAAGGCCGTCATCTGCAACGGCATAGACGAGTGCAAGACCGCCCTGATGAAGGCAAAGGCCGGCAAGCTCGATGGCAACATCATCGAAGGCATGTGCTGCCCGGGCGGCTGCATCAAGGGAAACGGCACGCTCGTGAACAAGAAGAATACGGACAAGTTCGTCAGCGATTACGCGGCATCGGCCGCGAAGCAGACGATCCTGTAAGCGCCATATTTCAAAAAAAAGACCGGGACAAGGCAGCGAATCGCTTGCCAAGTCCCGGTTTTTCTGATTTGCCTTCGATTATGCGAACGTCTTCAGATAATCGGTATAGGTCTTTCCGGAGGACATCGCTTCCGGGTCCATCACGAACTTCATGCCGGCCGTCATACAGAGCAGCTCGGCTTTGGCGCGGATCGATTCGTCCTCGATGCCCTTGATGTCGCGCACCTTGGACGTGCCGACGACGCGGCGGATGAGCTCCGTGCCCGCAAACCCCGTCTGATCCTTGAGGATGTCGTCCAGATACAGGTCGTAGAACGTCTCCGAATGCATCTGGCGGTCGGTGGATCTCTCGCGCATCAGCTCCTTGGCGTTTTCGCGGAAGAGGACGCAGAATTCCTCGATCGTCTCGAGTACCCAGGCCAGGTAAGCCGTCTTTTCCGCGCCATCCTCCATCGTGTACAGCCCGTTCGCGGAGGCGAAGATCAGGTTGGCGACGAAAGTGCCCGTATCGTAGCCGATGGGGCCGTAGAAAGCGAACTCGGGGTCGAGGATGCAGGTCCTGTCCTCCTTT
>JAIKZT010000328.1 GCA_024682015.1 Clostridia bacterium | reverse complement strand
CTGAATATTTATTCAATTTGTTTGACGGACCAAATTCGGCGGGTCACGCCGGGGGATGACCCCGCGAAACGCCATAAAATTTGTGTGAACGCAACAAAAACAATCGCAAAAACCCGTCCAAATACCACAAATCCACGCTTGACATCCCGCCTGCGGGCGACTACAATAGCACCATCATAGATAAATAACCGGACAGATAGGTGCAAGAGAATGACAGCGATCACGGCAGCAAACTTCATAGACATACCTGCGGCAGTATATGCTGCCCCCATTGCTGTTGTTCTGCGCCTGCTGGCCCTGGTCCATGTAGTCCTGGGCATTATTCGCGTGGCTGTCGTCAGACGGCCGCGAAACGAGTAGGGCGAGCAAACGAGGTAAACCGCGGCCCTGCTCCCAAAGCAGGGCCGCTTTTTTATAACAACGTTCACTAAGTAGTAGGAAAACTATTTTCAAGGAGTGTATCAAATGAACATGAAGAAAGCTATCGCGATCGTAATGGCAGTCATGATGGTCTTCGGACTTGCTGCCTGCTCCGGCGGGTCAACCCAGCCCGCATCCACCGGTTCCAGCGGCGTCGTCATCAAAGTCGGCGCGACCGGACCCCTTACCGGCGGCGCGGCCATTTACGGCCAGGCCGTCAAGAACGGCGCCGAGATCGCCGTCGAAGAAGTCAACGCCAAGGGCGGCATCCAGTTCGAATTCAACATGCAGGACGACACCCACGACCCCGAAAAGGCCCAGAACGCCTATAACTCCCTGGTTGACTGGGGCATGGACATGATGATGGGCACCGTTACCTCCGCTCCCGCGGAAGTCACCGCCGCCAACGTCTATGAGGATCGCTACTTCTTCCTCACCCCGTCCGCTTCCTCCACGAACGTCATCGACGGCAAGGACAACGTTTTCCAGATGTGCTTCACCGACCCGAACCAGGGCAGCGGCTCCGCCACGTACATCTCCGAAAACAAGATGGGCAGCAAGATCGCCATCATCTGGAAGAACGACGACTCTTACTCCACCGGCATCCGGAACACCTTCGTCGAGAAGGCCGCCGAACTCGGTCTGAACATCGTCGCCGAGGAGACCTTCACCGAAGCCACCAAGACCGACTTCAGCGTCCAGGTCGCCAAGTGCCAGGAAGCCGGCGCGGATCTCGTGTTCCTGCCCATGTACTATGAACCCGCTTCCCTGATCCTCAACCAGGCCAGCTCGGCTGGTTACGCGCCCACCTGGTTCGGCGTGGACGGCATGGACGGCATCCTCACCATGGAAGGTTTCGACACCTCCCTGGCGGAAGGCGTGGTCGTGCTCACCCCGTACTCCGCGGACGACGCGTCCGAGATGAACCAGAGCTTCGTCAAGAAGTATCAGGAAAAGTTCGGCGAGATCCCCAACCAGTTCGCCGCTGACGGCTACGACTGCATCTACGCCATGTACAAGGCAGCCACCGAAGCCGGCATCGATCCCGCTTCCATGGACCACAGCGCCATCTGCGACGCCATGGTCAAGCAGTTCACGTCCATGTCCTTCGACGGCCTCACCGGCGCGAGCATGACCTGGGCTGCCGACGGCACCGTTTCCAAGCTGCCCAACGCGGTGGTCATCCAGAACGGCGTTTACGTAGGTATGTAGCATCCGGCGGCTCTGCCGCGGATCAGACATAAAAAGAATATGCCGGGGGTCAAGCCGCCCCCGGCTATTTCCCTAATTTCAAGAAAGGTTATTTTATCTATGAGTTTCCTTAACTATCTGGTTAGCGGACTCAGTCTGGGGAGCATCTACGCGATCATCGCCCTGGGTTACACCATGGTGTACGGCATCGCCAAGATGCTCAATTTCGCCCATGGCGACGTCATCATGATCGGGTCATACGTCTGCTTCTTCGCTTTTACCCGCTATGGTCTGAACCCCTTCATCAGCGTGATCCTCGCCATGCTCGTCTGCACCATGCTGGGTATCGTCATCGAGAAGCTGGCGTACAAGCCGCTGCGGGCTGCCCCGTCCCTGGCCGTGCTCATCACGGCCATCGGCGTGTCCTACCTGCTGCAGAACATGGCGCTGCTGCTCTGGTCCTCCAACCCGAAGGTGTTTACGCCTATCGTGGGAAAGCCCGGCAGCAATTCGTTCACGATCGGCGGGCTTACCGTGTCGTACGTCACGCTGCTCACGATCGTCACCTGCGTCGTCATCATGATCGTGCTCACCACGTTCATCAGCAGGACGAAGCTGGGCAAAGCCATGCGCGCCGTGTCCGAGGACAAGGGCGCCGCACAGCTCATGGGCATCGACGTGAACACGACCATCTCCGTCACGTTCGCGATCGGCTCAGGCCTCGCCGCGGTGGCGGGCATCCTGCTGTGCTCGGCTTATCCGAACCTGACCCCGACCACGGGCTCCATGCCCGGCATCAAGGCCTTTACGGCGGCGGTGTTCGGCGGCATCGGCTCCATCCCCGGCGCATTCCTCGGCGGACTGCTCCTGGGCATCATCGAAAACCTCGCGAAGGCGTACATCTCCACGCAGATCTCCGACGCCATCGTGTTCGGCGTGCTCATCATCGTGCTGCTCGTCAAGCCGGCAGGCCTGCTGGGCAAGCCCATGAGAGAGAAAGTGTAGGTGCGGCGCATGAACAGATTAAAGGGTATGAACCGCACGACGCGCAAAAATTACATCACATATCTCGTCGTCATCGCGGCGTACGTCATCCTCGAGGTCCTGATGCGGGGCGGCGGCCTGAAGGCCGCGACGAAGGGCATGCTCGTGCCCATCTGCGCCTACATCGTCATGGCGCTGTCCCTGAACCTCACGGTCGGCATCATGGGCGAGCTTTCGCTGGGTCACGCGGGCTTCATGTCCGTCGGAGCCTTCTGCGGGACCGCTACGACCATGTGCCTCGTCAACGCCATCCCCTCCGGCGGCCTGCGCCTGTGCCTGGGCATCATCGTCGGCACCATCGCGGCAGCGCTCGTGGGCTTCCTCATCGGCATCCCCGTGCTGAGGCTGAGGGGCGACTACCTCGCCATCGTCACGCTGGCGTTCGGCGAGATCATCAAGTCCATCGTCGGCAACGTCTACATGGGCGTGGACGGCGGGCGGCTGAAGTTCTCCATGTTCACGAACGAGCTGAATCTCAGCCCGAACGGGCGCATCATCATCGAGGGCGCCATGGGCATCCGGTCCATCCCGCGCATCGCCACGTTTACGGCGGGCTTCATCCTCATCATGATCTCCCTGATCGTGATCTTCCACATGGTCGGCAGCCGCGCGGGCCGCGCGATCATGGCCATCCGCGACAACTACATCGCGGCGGAATCCATCGGCATTCCGGCGTTCAAGTACAAGATCACGGCGTTCACGATCTCCGCGGCCATGGCGGGCGCGGCCGGGGCGCTGTTCGGCAACAACTACAGCTCCCTCATCGCGAGCAAATTCAACATCGACACGTCCATCCTCGTGCTCGTCTTCGTCGTGCTCGGCGGCCAGGGCAACATGCTCGGCTCCATCATCGCGGCGGCGGCGCTCACGATCCTGCCCGAGGCCCTGCGCGGCTTCGCGGACTACCGCATGCTGATGTACGCCATCATCCTCATCGCCGTCATGCTCGTGTCCAACAACGCGAAAGTCAAGGACATCCTGAAGAACCTCGCCGAAAAACGGGCTGCCAAAGCCATGAAAGGAGGCGCTGCCCATGAGTAACGTCGTCCTGAAATGCAAGGATCTCGGCATCGTGTTCGGCGGCCTGGCCGCGGTCAACGACTTCGACATCGAAGTGCACGAAAAGGAGATTGCGGGCCTCATCGGGCCGAACGGCGCCGGCAAGACCACGGTGTTCAACCTGCTGACGAAGGTGTACGAACCCACGTCCGGCGAGATCTTCCTGAACGGCGAGAGCACCGCGAAGAAGACGACCGTGCAGCTGTCCAAGGCGGGCATCGCGCGCACGTTCCAGAACATCCGGCTGTTCAACCGGCTCACCGTGGCTGAAAACGTCATGACGGCCATGAACCAGTCCATGCGCTACAGCCTCTTCGAGGCCGTGCTGCGCCTGCCCCGCTACTGGAAAGAGGAGAAGGAAGCCCGGGCCAAGGCTCTGGAGCTGCTCTCCATCTTCGACATGCAGGGCATGGCGGACGTCAGCGCGGGGTCGCTGCCCTACGGCGCGCAGAGGCGCCTGGAGATCGTCCGGGCGCTTGCCACTGAGCCCAGCCTGCTGCTGCTCGATGAGCCGGCGGCGGGCATGAACCCGGCGGAGACCGCGGAACTGATGGAGAACATCGGCCGCATCCGCGACCGCTTCGGCATCGCCATCCTGCTGATCGAGCACGACATGAGCCTGGTCATGGGCATCTGCGACCAGATCACTGGGCTGAACTTCGGCCAGGTCATCGCGCGGGGCACGCCGGAGCAGATCCAGAGCAACCCCGTCGTCATTGAGGCCTATCTGGGCAAGCATAAGGAGGGGTAGCCATGGCAGCGGTATTGAAAGTAGAAGACATCAACGTCTATTACGGAAGCATCCACGCCATCAAGGGCATCTCCTTCGAGGTGAACGAGGGCGAGATCGTTACGCTGATCGGTGCGAACGGCGCCGGCAAATCCACGACGCTGAACACGATCGCAGGGCTTTTGCGCTCGCGCACGGGCTCCATCGAGTTCCACGGAGAACCTCTGGGCAAGGTGGCGCCCCACAAGATCGTGGAGCGTGGCCTCGTGATGGTCCCCGAAGGCCGCCGCATCTTCACGCAGCTGACGGTCGAGGAAAACCTGGAGATGGGCGCGTATTCGCAGCCGAACGCCACCATCAAGCCGTCGCTCGAGGAGGTCTACGCGCTGTTCCCGCGCCTGCTCGAGCGCCGCAATCAGATCGGCGGCACGCTGTCCGGCGGCGAGCAGCAGATGCTGGCCATGGGCCGGGCGCTGATGGCCAAGCCAAAGCTGATCATGCTGGATGAGCCGTCCATGGGCCTCGCGCCCATCCTCGTCGATCACATCTTCGACATCATCAAGAGCCTGCACGAAGGCGGCGCGACCATCCTGCTCGTGGAGCAGAACGCCCAGGCGGCGCTGTCGGTCGCAGACCGCGCCTACGTGCTGGAAACGGGCAAGGTCGTCATGAGCGGCACGGGCCGCGAACTGCTGACCAGCGACGAGATCCGCAAGGCCTATCTCGGCGCATAGGATTTTGAGTCAGCGGAAACGTCCATGACTCACCGAAACTTTGCAGTATTGCAATATATTTACAAATTGCGCTTGCCTTTTTGAAAATAGTGTGTTACAGTAAAACCGCGGTGATCTGCCGCGGTTTCTTTTCGGTAATCCTCTTTGGCGTTCCGCCGACAGGTCCAACTGAGATCCTGAATTACATGTGTCTGTTTTAATGCCCTTTTAAGGCCGAAAATAGGCCCTTAGAGAAAGGAAAACCCCCTTGATGGAATTGGATATTATCAAAGACAAAAAAGTCGCCGAATTGCGCGAAATTGCCGCTGCGCTGGGGATCCCGAATCCGCAGGGGCTGAAGAAAAAGGAGATCATCGAGATCCTTACGAAGATGCACGAGGATGCGGAGCGCAAGAGGGCTGCGGCTGCAGCAAAGGAAGCGGAGCAGGTTGCCGCAGAGAAACCGGCGGAAGAAAAACCGGCGAAGGAGAAGAAGGCTCCTGCCGCGGAGAAACCGGCTGAAAAGGCTTCGAAAAAGCGGGGCCGTCCCAAGAAGGCGGAACCGGTCAAACCCGAAGCGGAACCTGTTCCGGCCGGAGAAGAGTCTCCGGAAAAAGCAGCGGCGGAACCGGCGGAAGAGCCGGCAAAGCCTGCAGAAAAGCCTTCGGAAAAGTCCAAGGAAAAGCCGGCGGATAAGCCTTCCAGAAGGCGCGGCAGACCCAAAAAGGACGAGCAGCCCCTGCTGTCGGAGAAGGCAGAGGGTCAGCCCGCCGAAGAACAGCCTGCGGAACCCCCGCAGCAGGTGGAGCTGCCCGCGGAGGAAAAGCCCGCCGACGAGAAAAAGCCTTCCGAGAAGCCCGAAAAGCCCCGGCGCGGCGAAGAGCCCATGAAGGAAGGCCGCTACGAGACGACGGGCATCCTGGAGCTGTCGGAAAACGGCTTCGGTTTCCTGCGGTTCGACAACTTTCTTACGTCCGACGAGGACGTGTACGTATCCCCCGTACAGATCCGCCGGTTCAATCTGAAGACGGGCGACGAGATCTGTGCCATCGCGCGCAGGCCCGAAAAGGAAGAGCGCTTCGGCGCCCTGCTGTTCGTGAAGACCGTCAACGGCGACGAGCCCGGCGCGGCCATCCGGCGCAAGGATTTCTCCGACCTCACGCCCATCTATCCCGAGGAGCGCATCCGTCTCGAAAACGGCAGCAGCGCGCTGTCCATGCGGCTCACCGACCTGGTGGCGCCCATCGGCAAAGGCCAGCGCGGCCTGATCGTCGCGCCCCCGAAGGCCGGCAAAACGACGCTGCTGAAGCAGATCGCGAGGGCCATCGAGATCCAGAACGTCGACGCTGAGCTCATCGTGCTGCTCATCGACGAGCGGCCCGAAGAGGTCACGGACATGCAGCGCAGCATCCGCGGCAATGTCATCTATTCCACGTTCGACGAACAGCCTTCGCACCACGTGAAGGTCGCGGAGATGGTGCTGGCGCGGGCGCAGCGGCTCGTGGAGCACGGCAAGGACGTCATCATCTTGCTGGATTCGATCACGCGGCTCGCCCGGGCGTACAACCTGGTCGAGGCGCCTTCCGGCCGCACGCTGTCCGGCGGGCTTGACCCGGCCGCCTTATACAAGCCGAAAAAGTTCTTCGGCGCGGCGAGAAACATCGAGGAGGGCGGATCCATCACCATCCTGGCGACGGCGCTCATCGAGACGGGCAGCCGCATGGACGACGTCATCTTCGAGGAATTCAAGGGCACGGGCAACATGGAGCTGCACCTGGACCGCAAGCTGCAGGAAAAGCGCATCTTCCCGGCCATCAACATCAACAAATCCGGCACGCGCCGCGAGGACATGCTCATGAGCCAGGAGGAGCTCGAAGCTGTGTGGCTCATGCGAAGGGCCGTCGCGGACTGGGGCATCGAGGAGGCGACGGAACGCGTCGTCATGGAGCTCGCCCACACGAAGACGAACGCCGACTTCATCGCGCGCCTGAAGCGGATGCGGCTGTAGGGTGACCCTTCGAACAGACCTGTCGAAATGATATTTGCGGATAGAGATTTATGGATCTGAACAAGATATTTATGAAAAACGCCACGCCCACGAAAGTCGGCGGGCAGGCCATCCTGGAAGGCCTCATGATGCGCGGCAGCCGCGCGCTGGCCATCGCTGTCCGTCAGCCGGACGGCGCGGTCCACTTGACGGTGGAGCCGCTGAAACCGGCGGGCGGATGGAAGAAGTGGCCCATCATCCGGGGCATCGTCTCGTTCGTGTCTTCGCTCGTTCTGGGCACGCGCATCCTCATGTATTCGGCGGACGTGCTCGAGGGCTGCGAAACGCCCGAAGGGGGCCCCGTGTACGAAGACGACAAGCTTACGCTTTGGATGAACGAAAAATTCGGCAAGGAGAAGGCGAACGCGATCATGATGTACTTCTCCGTGGTGCTCGCGATCCTGCTGACCGTGGGCGTGTTCATCGTGCTGCCGACCGGCGTCATGAACCTGCTGAAGGGCGCCGGCGTCCGGAGCGCCTTCCTGCTCAACCTGATCGAAGGGATCCTTCGCATCTGCATGTTCGTGGTGTACGTGTCCGCGATCTCGCGCATGCCGGAGATCCGTCGCACGTTCATGTACCACGGCGCGGAGCACAAGACCATCCACTGCTACGAGAACGGCCTGGAACTGACCCCATCCAACGCCCAGCAGTTCTATACGCTGCACCCGCGCTGCGGCACGAGCTTCCTGATGTTCGTGATGGTCATCTCCCTGCTCGTGTTCTCCCTGCTGGGATGGCCGAACCTGGCGGCGCGCATCGCTTCGCGCCTGCTGCTGATCCCCGTCATCGCGGGGCTTTCCTACGAGCTGTTGCAGTTCACGGGGCGGCACGACGGCAAGTGCGTGCGCGCGCTGTCCATGCCGGGCATCCTGCTGCAAAAGCTGACCACGAAGGAGCCGACGGACGACATGGTCGAGGTGGCCATCATCGCCGTTAAAGCCGTGCTGCCTTCCCACGAGGACCCTTCCGTGCCCGTGGAGTACTGGGTCGGCCGCGTGATGCCGGACGGCACGTACGTGAAGGATGAGGAAGAGACCGCGAAGTACGTCGAGGAGCGGAAGAAGGCTGAAAAGTAACCTTTTCCCGCGGACGCCGTGCCAAGCAAACGCTGAATAACCGACTGCAGACAATGCATCGCAGATCCGCGCCCGGCGCGCAGAGGCGGTGCATTTTTATTTGTTTTTTCTGAAAGGGGGCCGCGCAGGATCTCTTCCATTGTCTTTTTCGCTGGAAGCGGGTTTTCCCTCCTGCGCCGAAACCCTATGCCGCCAAGGCTTGATTTCATTTCCGCAATGAGGCAAAATGAAAGAGGCGGGGCGCGCAGGTCTTCCCGCGCGTTTTTCAAAAATGCAGATGGTGGAAAAGATGAAAGAACTGTTTTGCAGTCAGATAACGTCCTTCGAGATCGTCACGCTGTATACGCGCGGCATGCGTCATATGGACGAGTGCGAGATCGTCATGAAGGACGGGCAGGCGGAGGTGTCCCGCTATGACATCCGGTACGAAGACGGCGAGGACAGGCGCGTGCTCGGGCAGCGCGCGGTCTGCAGCGCGGAGCAGGTCTTGGATCTGCTGAACCGCTGCGGGATGCTGTCCTGGGACAGCTTTGACGGCCAGCATCCGAAGGATGTCATGGACGGGACGATGTTTAGGCTGGAGGCGGTGGTCAACGGGGGGCGGAAGATCTCCGCGAGGGGATCCGAGAACTTTCCCCGGCACTACCGGGACTTTACGGCCGGATTGTACGAGATCCTGAGACAGCAGCCGGCATCTCAGCCGGAAAATGCATAATGTCATTGTGAGCAGGCCATCAAAGGAGAAAAACCATGTACAGACATTCCAAACTCTATGCGGTCATCAGCTACATCACCTGGATCGGCTTCATCATCGCCATGGTCGGCCGCGATCCGTCCGATCCGCTGGTGCGCAGGCACCTGAACCAGGCGCTGATCATCAATATCGTGGAGACCGTCAGCCGTGTATTTTCAAGGATCGGCGGGCTTTTCGGCTCCCTGGGGAGCCTCCTGGACATCGCCTGCCTCATCTTCTTCCTGATGGGCCTCTTCCGCGCGTTCAACGGAGACGAGCGGCCGCTGCCCTTCATCGGGGAGATCGAGCTGATTCGCTGACCCGCCGGGCGGCATGATTTTTCGTCAAGGAGGTAATGACCATGAAACTGGGTATCATCCGATGCATGCAGACAGAGGACTACTGCCCCGGAACGGCTGATTTTCGGGCGATCCGGGAGAAAAGGGGCATTTTCGAGGGCGTGGAGGAAGAGATCGAGATCGTCGGTTTCTGCAACTGCGGCGGCTGTCCGGGCAAAAGGGCCGTGCTGCGCGCAAGGAAACTCGTCGAGCGCGGCGCGGACACCATTGCGTTCGCGTCCTGCATCCAGAAGGGCACGCCGATCGGCTATCCCTGTCCGTTCGCGAAGAAGATGAAGGAACTCATCGCCGGGGATCTGGGAGACGCCGTCACGCTGCTGGATTATACGCACTAAGGAGTTTCATGAAGAATAAACGCGTAAAGATCGTATTGAACGCGCCGGTGATCCTGGCGTTCGCCGCGCTGTGCCTCATCGTCACGCTGCTGGGCATCCAGTCCGGCGGCAGGATCCTGCATAACTATTTCACGACCTATCGGGCCAGCCTGTCCAGTTTCTGGACGTATTTCCGCGCCTTCAGCCACGTGCTCGGGCACAGCGGCTGGGCTCATTTTGCGAACAACATGTGCTACATCCTGCTGCTCGGCCCCATGCTGGAGGAGAAGTACGGCGGCAAGCGCATCGCAGGGGTCATCCTGATAACGGCCCTGGCGACGGCGGTCATCAACTTCATCTTCTTCCCGAGCGTGGGCATCCTGGGCGCCAGCGGCGTCGTGTTCGCCTTCATCCTGCTGACGTCCTTTACGGGCTTCGGCTCCGGGGAGATCCCCATCACCTTTATTCTGGTGGCCGCGATATATCTGGGGCAGGAGATCATCAACGGCCTGATCGGCGCGGACAACATCTCCCAGATGGCTCACATCATCGGCGGCGCGGTCGGCGCCCTGGCCGGCTGGAACTGGAACCGGCGGTAGCGGGCAAGGCTATTGACCGCGCGGCCCCGTATCGCAAGGGCGTATTCGCCATTACCGGCAGGACCGCAGGCATTTGGCTTTCAAGGCAGCGCAGATTACCGGCAGCTTCCATTCAGCCGACCGGCGGCAAACATTTAATTTGACGAATATCAAATTAAATGTTGACATCGCCCTGCCTCGGTGCTATATTTGGTTCGATGAATATAAAATCAAATTGGCATACGAGACAGGAGGCATGCAAAATGGATACTTTTCTCAACTATCTGACAGAGCAGATCGCATCCGGCAAGGCTGAAATTGCCCGGCTGGAAGCGGATGGCTGCCGGGACGACGCGGACTTCGCGAAAGTCCGCACGAACATTTACGAAGTCTGCAAGACCGTAACGAACGCGCTGATCAACCATCCGGGCGCAGGCCCCAAAGCGGTAAAGGATCGTTTTGAAGGCTTTCAGGCGAGCTGGGGCGGCGCGCTCGAAAATGCCAGAAAGCACGGCGACGCCAGAAACGTCGTGGTCGAGGAGACGAAGCTGCAGGCGCTGGCGGACGTCATGGCGCATTTCCCGGAGGCTGCAAAATGACACAGGGGGACGCGTTAAAGATCTTCAAGAGCCTTTCGGACACGTCCAGGCTTCGCATCGTGCAGTCCCTCACCAAGGGGGAGATGTACACAGAGCTGCTGGCCGAACGGCTGGGACTTACGCCGTCCACGGTCTCCTTCCACATGAAGAAGCTCGAGGACGCGGGTATCGCCATTTCCCGGAAAGAGCAGTATTACACGGTCTACTCTCTCAACCGCAGACTACTGGAGGCCTCGCTGTTCGACATTGCGGCGGCTGACCCCGAACAGGTCGACGAGCAGCAGAGAAGAGAAGCGGAATACCGTCAGAAGGTGATCGACACCTTCTTTGAATACGGGAAGCTGAAGGCCATACCGGTGCAGCGGAAAAAGAAGCTGATCTGCTACGAGGTGATCGCTGAAAATTTCGTCCCCGGAAAGGTCTACGGCGAGAAAGCCTTAAATGACATCATCGCCCCGATCCACGAGGATTACTGCACGATCCGCAGGGACATGATCAGCGAAGGCATCCTGAGCAGGAACGGCAGCGAGTACGTCCGCATAAAATGAGGGAGCCGGGAACAGGGCTGCAGGCTTTGGCGAGGAAGACATGATCGTCATCATCACAGGCGCGTCCCATACCGGAAAGACCCTTCTGGCTCAGCGGATGCTTGAAAAGTACAGTTTTCCGTATCTCTCCATCGATCATCTGAAGATGGGGCTGATCCGCAGCGGAAACACGGAATTGACGCCGGAAGAGGATGATGCCCTTACGGCGTATCTGTGGCCCATCGTGCGCGAGATCAT
>JAIKZT010000302.1 GCA_024682015.1 Clostridia bacterium | reverse complement strand
TATTTCTTAAAGTTCTCGATAAAGCTGTTTGCGAGCATCTCCACCTTGCTGCGGTACGCTTCCTTGTCGGCCCATGTGTTCTCCGGGATGAGGATCTCGGAAGGAACCCCCTCTACCGCGGTCGGAATGGCCACGCCGAACACGGGATCCGTTACGAACTCGGCCTTTTCGATCTCGCCGGTGAGGCAGGCCGTAACCATGGCCCGCGTGAACCTGAGCTTGATCCGCTCACCCGTACCGTTCCAGCCGGTGTTGATGAGGTAGACCTTCGCGCCGGCCTCGACCTTCTCCATCAGCATTTTCGCATACAGCGCCGGATCGAGCGGCAGGAACGGTTCACCGAAGCAGGTCGAGAACGTGGGAACTGGCTCCTTGACGCCGATCTCGGTGCCGGCCAGCTTGCTGGTGAACCCGCTCATGAAGTAGTACGCGGCCTGGTTCTTGTCGAGCCTGGACACCGGGGGCAGCACGCCGTAGGCGTCCGCCGTCAGGAAGATGACGGTCTTGGGGATGGAGCCGACGCCGGACAGTTCCGCATTGGGGATGTATTCCACGGGATAGCCCACGCGGCTGTTGACCGCCAGCGTATCGTCGTAGAAGTCGAATTCGCGGGTCTCCTCGTCCATCACCACGTTCTCCACGAGCGCGCCGAATTTGATGGCGCCGTAGATCTCGGGCTCGCTCTCCGCGGACAGGTTGATGCACTTCGCGTAGCAGCCGCCCTCGAAGTTGAAGACGGAATCCTCGGACCAGCCGTGTTCGTCGTCGCCGATGAGCTTTCTGTTCGGATCCGCCGACAGCGTCGTCTTGCCGGTGCCGGACAGGCCGAAGAACACCGCCGCATCGCCATCCTTGCCGATGTTGGCCGAGCAGTGCATCGGGAAGACACCTTCCTTGGGCATGAGGTAGTTCATGACGGAGAACACGCTCTTCTTGATCTCGCCGGCATACTGGCTGCCCGCGATGACGACGAGGTGCTTCTCGTAGTCGATGATGATGGCCGCCTCGGACCGGGTGCCGTCGATGGCGGGCACGCACTTGAAGCCGGGCGCCGCGATGATGACGAAGTCCTCCTTGAAGTTCTCGAGCTGCTCCGCGCTCGGGCGTCTCAGCAGCTGGTGGATGAACATGTTCTGGCTGGCGAGCTCGGTGACCACGCGGAAAGCCTTCTGATGCTTGGGATCCGCGCCGGCGAATCCGTCGAACACGAACACGTCCTTATTCTGCAGATACGCGATGACCTTGCTGTAGATCGCGTCTGCCTTCTCCTGGCTGATGGGCATGTTGACGCTGCCCCAGGCGATCTCGCCATGCACGCCGGCGCTGTCCACGATGAACTTATCCTTCGCGGATCTGCCGGTATACTTGCCGGTCTTGACCACGAGAGCGCCGGTGTTGCTCAGCAGGCCTTCACCCCTTCTGAGCGCGTGCTCGGTGAGTTGCGCGGGCGTGAGATTGCGGTAAACCGCTTTCGCGTTGATGATGCCCAGATCTGCCAGGGCGGCTTCGATATTCATACTTCTGTTCCCCCTTAAAAGGTCCAACCGTTATGTTTACTTTTCGAGGCAAGGCGAAAAAGAGCCTTTGCCCCTACTAAAATAGTAAAACCTGCAGGGTGTAAAGTCAAACAAAAACTGTGATCCTGCGCACGTCATCCGAAGACGCGCAGCGGCAAAGGATCCGGTTGGGGCATCCTGTTTTGGCCATCTTCAAATATCACAGGATAGCCACCAAAAATCTGGTGTCCGTTGCGCCAATGAGGCTTTTTAGCCACCGTCAGAGGCCCGTATATGGTGCCCATTTCAGGATCGCTTGAAACGGGCACCATCTATTCGGTGTCCACCACCCGATAATGCCATTTGGCCAACGATCAGAAAATCAGGACTCTTCCGACGGCCGCAGCAATTTTGCCACATACGAACAGACAGGAATGACCGCCTGCCCCCTCTTCTCCGCTTCTTCCAGAACCTTGTAAGCAAGCCTTTTAGCGATGCCCTTGCCACCGTAGGCCGCATCGACTCTGGTGGAATCTATGGACCAGCCCTGCGGCGTTTCCCTGTAGAGGCAGTATCCGATCTCCTTTTCTCCGTCCTGCGCCACGCTGCGACGGCGCGCCTCGTCAAAGGCGATGGAGATCCCGTGATTGTAGCAGCAGGTGAGCGCCCCCGAAGGGCAGGCGGATACCGTCTGCCAGATCGCGACCATCTCCCCGCGCGACAGATCTACCCATGGGCTCCGCTGAAAGTCAAACACCTCCGGACAGCCCGTGACGCACTTCCGGGAATGAAAGCACTTGTCCGAATCCCAGAACACGCTCAGGTCTTCCTTTTCGTATAAGCGATGCATCGTACGATTCTCCTTTCTGTTCTTAGCCTACCTCTCTCACTTATCCAGATAGTTCTGCAGATCGCGAAAGTCTATTTGAAATGCCCCGCCATAGATTCCCACGGGAACGGTATCGTCAAATGAGTAGAACGCGACAGGCGCATCGTGCTCGAGATCGTAGACGACAACCCTCTTCTGCTGCAGGCATATGACCCAGTATTCCCGCACGCCCATCTGTGCATACTTGGCAGGCTTCAGGTTAAGATCGGTCTTTTCCGAGGATGGCGACGTGACTTCGATCGCCAGATCCGCGCCTTCGCCTTCCTGCTTGGAAGGATCACAGATAACCTGCACGTCCGGCAGCAGATAGTTGCGGTCGTCCTGATGTTTCTTTACGCCCATATTGGACGCGCAGACCCTGCAATTCCCGCCGTTTTTCTTTATATACGCATAGAACTCACCTACAAGATAGCCCACGGCATACTCGTGCCTCGCGCTTGGCGATGCGAGCAGCACCATCTTCCCGTCCCACAGTTCGCAGCGAACGCCGGGAGGCAGGTTTTCCAGATCGGCTGTCGTATACGTGCCGTCCCGCTTGGTCAGATACTGCATCCTCGATTCCTCGACCATCGGGTACGGCTGCTCCTCCACATGGTAATACGCCCGCTGCGGCTGCAGCGCTTCCTCCAGCGCCAGTATCGTCCGATAGTTCGGATTCTCGGTGAACCCGCCGAGGATCTTCTGCACCGTGCTGAGCGGCACCCCCGACTTCCTCGCCAGCTCTTCGTATGTAAGGCCCAGTTCCTTGCGTCTCTTTTGCATCTCCTCTATGATCATGATGTTACCCCTTGTTTCATCTAAATTTGGATATTTCGCATTTTAATTATATCCATATTTGGATATTTTGTCAAACAAAATTATCCTCATAGAGAAACTTTCCACAAGCAAAAACTGCCCCGGCATGGGGCAGCTTTTATGAAGAGTATCTCACCTATTCCATCGCGCTCCAGAGCGTCCAGATGAGCCGGCCAAAGATCGCAAGGATGACCAGAACGGCCACAATGCCCCAGCCGTAGCGGCTCATGAACCTCGCGAAGTCGCTTTTGGGCGGTGCGGCATCCGCAGCATCCGCGGCCATTTCTCTGGCGTGCATATCGTCTTCCTGAATATTCGTCTCCAAACGCAGCGGATCGTTTCTGCCCTTGTAATTGTCTCGCATGAAGCCTGGTTGTGTACCCATAACCATATACCTCCCGATCTTATTATGTTGTGATCCGGTACTGCTGCCAGCTTACAATGTACTCGTCTCTGGGAAAATCAAGTCCCATATAGATTCCCTTCTCGTGTGATGCAAAACATTCGCATACAGTACTTCCCTGACTGCATGCGAATGCATCATATCATATTTCAACCCACACTCCAAGCGCAGGTATTGATTATACTGTCCTCTAGATTGTTATAGACCAGTAAACAGTTGTTTCATAACGATAGACAATAACTTGAGGAAAGCCCGGATCAACAACAGAAATAGATCCTTTCATCGTCATATGATATGATACAGTCTGCTGATCTACGCTAATCGAGAAACCCTTGTTTGATGTGGTTAAATATGGAGGATCATCCCCATACCAAACACCCAGGCTTAAACTGAGCAACTGCGGAGGCAGAGCATTAGTAATGATATCATTTGTGGAATCATACTGATACTTTAGCTTAACTCGATATACAAAGTAGTTGTGATCTGGGAAGTTATGGTTTAATTCATCCACATACTCATAACCTACTTCTTCTTCATAGATCCACGATATCGATTTGCTTTCCCCAGGCACAATCTCCTTTTTAACAGCATGAGCAGTCATATTTATGAATGTATCCAGAATTGTCGTATAAGACCCGCTGTTATACATTTCCTCCGTTGTTGAGTAGAAAGACTCCGTTATGATATTGTTCTCACTATCATAAATCATCCAGTCATCCGAGAACAATAGAATTGCCAGCTCCTTTGCCTGTATATCGTAATCAAGAGCAGGTACCTTTTCAGCGAGGGGCAAATCCCCCGCATAGACAGTACTAACTGTACTAAACAGCATAACCACTGTAAGAAGCAATGCCGACATTTTTTTCATCTCTTCACACCCTCCATCTTTTGTATAATTACGGACAAGTCTTCGTAACTGGCGTAACGCTAATAGGCACACCATTTACTGTTACATCTGCCTCCAGCGTATAAGTCTGCCCACTGACGCATGTACGGCTCTTATTGAGTGAGACATAGTCCGTTCCAGATTTGCTCCAAGAACAAACCAATGACGAACCTTCGTACAGATACATCGTAACGTCAATCGCAGCCCCAGCCTCAGTGACTTCAATCTTGCACTTTGCTGTTGTTCCGGTAAAGGACAGCTTCAACGAGACACGGCCTCTATCAGATGCTGACGCAAACGATGCAAAAACCAAAACCACTATTAAGGCGATACAAAGTCTCTTCATAAAGATCACCTCCTTCCTTTAGCCTCTATTAATTAAACGCTAGCTAAGGGAAAAAGGTGACTCAACTATTATAGAAAAATAGTGATACTGTTGCAAACTATCGAATGGATTCAGCAATCTCAAATACTATAGATTGTTCCGCATCGGAATCGATGCAGATTACAATTCCCGCACTCTCATCAAATATGGATAGATTGCACCGCGAACTGTTGTTATCCTTGTAGAGGTTTGCAGGCAGCCCATTGATCGTGTGATCCGAAAGAGTAAAGTCGTCATATCCCACATATTCCATCTGATCATAGCCGCCCATGTCTAAAAACTGAATGATAACTGTTGCGTCTTCGCTTTTATAAATGAGTGTTCGGGACTCCTCGTCCTCTTTTTCAAGGATTAATGAAAAGCCATCCGGAATATACCCTACAGAATAAGCATGCAGATCACCGCCCGGTTCCCCGAAAAACTGATACAGCACATGGTCAGGGAACACCTGACGGAGCCAGCGCACAAAGGCTTCTCTGGCATGGACATTCGTAGCCATGATCGCGCTGAACAGGATCACAAAAACGGCCGCAATCGCTGCGACGCGGCGTAAAACAACCTGTCTACGGCCGCGCTGGAGCGTGCGATCCATCATGGACTGAATGGCGGCTCGATGAGCCTGCGAAGGCTCAAAATCCAAAGGCGGTGCCGATTCGACAGCGCGGACCAGGTCCGCGGCGTAGCAAGCGCAAACCTCTCTCAATTCCTCGGCAGTAAACGGATAACCCGCCAGCGAGTCTGTGCGGTTCATGCGTTCTCACCCCCTTCCGCTAAGAGGCGGCTACGAAGTGCGTCGCGTGAACGTTGCAGAAGTTTTTTAACAGCTGATACCGAAAGCGACAAGGTGTCTGCGATCTCCCGAACAGACAGGTCCTCATAATAAAACAGCGTGAGGACTTGCTGATAATGCTCTGGAAGTGTATAGAAAGCCGTCTTCAGGTCCATCGCGGATTCCTGTTCGGACGGTTCGGAGGCGAGGTCTTCATAATCATCGAGGTTCGCGGATGCGTTGCGGCTGTTTGCGCGAAGCAGATCCCTTGCCCGGTTTTTTGCAAGCATCGCGATATAGTTGGCGCTCGGCGTTGCCCCATCCGCAAAGAGTTCATCAAATCGGTCAATCAAATAGCGGCAGGTGTTCTGGACAGCATCCTCGCAATCCTCCTGCGACTGCACCACCTGCCGGACAGACTTGAACATCAGCGATTCATAGTCGTTGAAAAACCGGGCAAACTGGATCCGTTCCTCATCTGTTTTAAGCAATAACAGCAGGCCTGGCAGCATCGTTTCTACCTCCCGGTCCATTATACTATGCCGCTGTATCTGTGGGCAATGCACAACGCCTACCCCCCCCATTATCCATATATTGTCACGCATCTTTGTCTTCCTCATCAAAAGCCTTTTGTAATATAAACGATTCGGGATAGCAAAAGGTGACACCGGCATGAAAAAAGTTTACACAGCGTTCCAGCATCCGCAGGGAAAGAGAGCGTATGCGCGCCGGCGCCGGCCGCGCAATGCATTCTTATCGAAATCAGGGGTTGGCGCGAAAAAAACACAGAGATTTCAGCCAGAGTTTGCACAGCTTAGGGTGACCCCGCGAGGAATTGTGTCTTTTTAAGGTTGCGTGAGCTCAAACGATAAGAAACGCGTGGGATACGGTGAGCTGACGAGCAGGAGACAGACCCCGGCAGCAGGCAGGCTGCCCGGACAGCCGGGCAACCGCGGCTTAGCTACTGAAAATGGGATAATCCTTGTGTTTTTTCGAGCGTTTACCTCCTCAAAAGTCACAATCGACTGCGGCAGATCCTGGCACGGTTCAACAGCATCCACCATGTGGCTACGAAAAGCAAAAGAAAACCGGCCTTTACAAAAATCACGATTTTCGAAAGGCCGATTTATACACAAATCAAGGTTTTTTTGACGAAGCAGCGCAGCATCACACTGCCTTGCTATAGAACTACCGGAACATCTCATACTCTTCCTGCGGGTTCGCGGCATCCTCTTCCAGGACCTCGGCTGCCCACTTCGCGGCGTTGCCGACGACGGTGGGACACCCTTGCGGGTCGTGGCCTCCGTCTGCCAGGAACGCCTGGAAATCAGCCAGTTTATCCATGTCGTACTTCCGGCCGTACAGTTTTTCCTGGATACCCTTGCACGTGATGGAGCCATACTCAGCCTTGAACTTGTCGATGAACCGGTAGCAGAGCGCAAACGTCTTGTTGCGCTGCCGGGTCTCGCCGATCTTGTCGAATTCGCGGCCGTTCAGCGCACTTATCGCCAGAATGGCTCCGGTCACCGCGCCGCAGGTCTCGCCCTGCCGTCCGACGCCTGCCGCCAGGCCGCTGGCCGCGCGAAAAACGTCCTTGGAAATGTCGAATCCGCTCTCGATCAGACTGTACAGCACGCACTGTCCGCAGCCGCCGTAGGTCTGCTCCACGCGCTGGCCTTCCGCAAATGCCGCCTGCGGGCGGGTCATCTTTTTATCTTCCATGGTTTTACCTCCCTGCTCAAAGAATCGATACTTACACTATACCCGTATCGGGCGGCGCATTGCAACCGTGGGTCACACGAAAATGTGACCCGGCAGCCAAAAACAACAAATGGGACACACGAAAGCATGCCTTCGTGTGTCCCATCGTTCATTTTTCAGGGTTGAGTCTCAGCATGATGCGGCCCCGCCGGCAAAAGCTGCTGCCGGGTCACATCGCCATCCGATCCCCTTCGATGATCCTGTCAGACCCTTGCCTTACAGGCCCAGGTCGTTCCAGTAAATGAAGCCGTTGGGCAGGATGTTGATGCCCTTGACTCTGCTGCTGTAGCAGACATAGCTGATGTCGGAGTACAGGGGGATGCAGTTCCACTCCTTGTGGTTCTTCATCTGCAGTTCGCCCAGCATGTCGGAGCGGACCAGGTCGTCAGTCTCGGAAGCGCACTTGGTCACTTCATCGTAGAACCACTGATAGTCGTTATCTCCGCCGTTGATGAACTCGGGGTCGTCGTACATGCAGTTCAGGATGAGGATCGGCTCCATCCATTCGAGGGAGTGGATACCGGTGTCGTAATCGTCAGCTTCCAGATATTCGTGGACGTAGTTCCAGTCGATGGCTTCCGCGTTCATGATCATGCCGTAGCCCTTCAGGTGTTCCTGCATGGCCTGGACGATGGCCTGGCGCGTGGAATCGGTGGACGCGTACATGCCGAACTCGAACTTCTGGCCGTTCTTGTCGAGGATGCCGTCGCCGTCGTGATCCTCCCAGCCAGCTTCCTTCAGCAGGTCGAGAGCCTTCGCTTCGTTGTTGGCGTAGTTGGCCATGAAGTCGTCCTTCGCGGCCTGCGAGAAGTACAGCATGGTGTCGTAGATCATGGAGTAGGCGGGGACCGCTGCGCCGTTGGTCATCTCGCAGTACTTTTCTCTGTCGAGCAGCAGGCACAGCGCCTGGCGGACCTTTTCATCCGCGAAGATGCCCTTGTCGGTGTTGATCTCCATGAAGTCGGTGACCGGGTAGCTCTTTTCCGCGATGACCACGTTGGACGCGGAGGCCAGCTGCTGGCGGGCATCCGGAGTCGGCGCGTTCCAGTAATCACAGGCGCCGGACTTCATCTCTTCGATGACGGTGAAGTCATCCGTGTTGAACTTGACGTAGATCTCGTCGATGTCCACGGGGCCCTTGTTGGAAACGTAGGGGTTGTCGGACTTGAATCCCGGATTGGGCTTCAGCACGACGAAGGAGCCCGGTTCATACTGATCCACGTAGAACGGCGCATAGCACTGCGCGCCCCACATGAGTTCGTCCTCGCTCATGGAGTCGAGCTGATCCTTGTCGATGCAGCCGATGAAGCACTCGCCGAGGTAGTACAGCAGGTCGGAGCTGAAACGGGAGAGGTGGAACGTGACCTTTCTGGTCGCCGGATCCACGTCGATGGACTCGATGTTCTCCCAGCCTTCGGCGTAGGGAGAGATCTGCTGGCCATACTCGAGGGACGCCTTGATGTCCTCGGGTTCGACCTGTTCGCCGGAAGCGTAGTACTTGCCTTCGGGAACGGTGAAGGTCATGGTGAGGCCATCATCGGAGACTTCCAGGCCCGTCGCGATGGAGTCGTTCAGCGCGCCGGTCTCGGGGTCGATGGAGAAGATGGGCTCGTTGATGAGGGTCTGGACGGTGGACCAGGTATCCTGCTGATACGGGTCGGTGCCATACCACTCGTCGTCCGCGATGACGAGCTTCTTCGCGCCGCCGGTCTGGGCAGGCTGCGTGGAACCGCCGCCCGTGCAGGCCGCCATGGAGAAGATCATGGCCATCGCCAGAAGCAATGCAATAAGCTTTTTCATGTTTTACCTCCTATTTGTGATAAACAACGGTCGCTTATGCGCGATTTATGTCCAGCGGATGCACGCAGGCCACCTGGTGACCCGGCGCAAGGATGAGGTCATCCGGATCCTTCTCCTTGCACTCAGGGGTGGCGTAGCGGCATCGCGCGTAGAACCGGCATCCCGCCTGAAGGTTGATCAGGCTGCCCGGGTCGCCCTTCATGATCTCCTTCTCCTTGCCGCGGTCACGCGGATCCAGAATGGGAGCGGCGTCCATCAGGCCCTTGGTGTACGGATGCGCCGGGGTGTTTCCGACGACGTCCGCAGGCCCGAATTCCACGAGGCGCCCGAGGTACATCACGGCGATCTTGTCCGAGATGTACTTGATGACGTTCAGGTCGTGCGTAATGATGATATACGTCAGGTGCAGCTGTTCCTGCAGGTCCAGCAGCAGGTTGAGGATCTGCGCCTGGACCGACACGTCCAGAGCCGACGTGGGCTCGTCCAGGATCATGATCTTGGGGGACAGCGCCAAGGCCCGCGCGATAGCGATGCGCTGCAGCTGTCCGCCGGAGAGCTGATGGGGGAAGCTGTCGAGGTACTGCAGGTCCATCTTGACCATTTCCAGCACCTCTTTCGCCTTCTCTTTAGCTTTGCTGCGGGGCACGCCGTGGATGATCATGGGCCTCATGATGGAGCTTTCCACGGTTTCACGCGGATTCAGGTTGCTGGCCGGATCCTGGAACACCACGGCGATCTCGCGGTGGAGCCTGTCCATGTCCGCTTTGCTGGCGTGGCCCAGGTTGACCCCATCGATGATGGCTTCGCCCCCCGTCATCTTCGTAAGAGACAGGAGCACGCGCGCCAGCGTTGTCTTGCCCGAGCCGGATTCGCCGACGAGCCCGACGATCTCGCCTTCCTCCACGGAGAGTGTGATGTGGTCGACGGCCTTCACCTGTTCGTTCGAAGACCTGAACAGGCCTCTGGAGACGCGGAAATACTTCTCAACGCCTCGCATTTCGATCATGGGAGCGCTCATACGGCCGCCTCCTTCCCTTCCGTTTCATGGAGGAAACACCGGACCATGTGTTCGCCGGAGACGATGGTCTCGCCCGGGAACTCGACGCTGCAGCGTTCGGTCGCGAACGGGCAGCGGTTCGCAAAGCGGCAGCAGGGCTTCTTGTCCATGAACTTCGGCACGTTGCCGTCGATGGTCTGAAGCCTGCCCTCCTTCTTCGTGCGGCGGGGCAGCGCCTGCATCAGCAGTTTCGTGTACGGATGCAGGGGCTTTTCGAAGATCTCGAACACGTCGCCGTATTCGATGACTTCGCCTGCGTACATGACGGCGATCTTGTCCGCGACCTCCGCCACGAGGCCGAAGTTGTGGGTGATGAGCATGATGGCCGTGTCGTACGTCTTCTTCAGATCCTTGATGATCTCGAGGATCTGGGCCTCGATCGTAACGTCGAGGGCCGTGGTAGGCTCATCCGCGATGAGCAGCTCGGGGTTGCGCGAGAGCATCATGGCGATCATGACCCGCTGGCGCATGCCGCCGGACAGCTCGTGGGGGAACGAATTCGCCCTCACCTCCGCGTCGGGCATCTTGACGTCGCGGTACAGGTCGAGGACCTTGTTCCAGGCCTGCAGTCGGTCGATGCCGTCGAGCAGGATGGCCTCCTCGACCTGCTTGCCCGTCTTGTACACCGGGTTGAGGGAATCCAGCGGATTCTGGAAGATCATGCCGATGTCCTTACCGCGGATGGCCTCCATCTCGCGGCGCGTGCACGTGCGCAGGTCCTTGCCTTTAAAGATGATCTTGCCCGTAACGACCTCGTTGCCGCCGGGAAGAAGGTTCATGATGGAATGGGCGATCGTCGACTTGCCGCAGCCGGACTCGCCGACGACGGCCAGGATCTCGCCGCGGTTCACGCTCAGGTTGACGTCGTTGACCGCGGACAGGTACCCGCCCTTCACTTTGTAATCGATGCTCAGGTGTTCGAGCCTCAGTAATTCTTCACTCATTGGCCGGCTCACCTCCTACTGGGACTTCAGGTGGGGATCCAGGATGTCCCGGACGCCCTCGCCCAGAAGCGAAAAGCCGAGCACGGTGTACACCAGCGCAAGGCCGGGGAAGATGGACAGCCACGGCGCGCTGCCGATGAAGTCGATGCCCTTGGACAGCGCCAGGCCCCAGTCCGGGGAAGGCGCCTGCGAACCCATGCCCAGGAAGGACAGGGTCGTCGTGGACAGGATCGTGGAGGGCAGCGTCGTGGAGACCATGACGATCAGCGACGGGATGACGTTCGGCAGGATGTAGCGGAACATCAGCGCCGCGCTCGATTCGCCGAAGGCCGCGCCGGTCTCGACGAAGGCCATGGTCTTTAAGGACATCGTCTTCGCGCGTATGGGCCTCGCGTACGAAGCCCAGCACACCATGGCGATGGCGATGACGGAATTCGTCAGGGATTTGCCGATCAGCGTGACCACGGCCAGCGCCAGGATCGTGCCCGGAATGCACCACGTGAGGTCCGTCAGGAACGTGAACACGTGGTCGACCATGCCGCCGAAATAACCGCAGGACAGGCCGATGACCACGCCGATGATCAGCTCCAGCGAAGCGCCTAAAGCCGCGACTTTCAGCGTGATGCGCGTGCCGTAGATGACCCGGGAGAGCACGTCCCTGCCAAGCTCGTCCGTGCCGAACCAATGAGCCGCCGAAGGCGCTTCGAACTGCGCGCCGACGAGCTGGTCCGTATAGCCGAACGGCGCCAGCTGGCTGGCGAACACGGCGATGAGCACGACCGACAGCAGCATGAAGAAGCCGATCATGAAGTTGACGTTGTGGAGGCACGCGTGCAGCGTTTCTCTCGATTTGCTGCTCATCACTTGTCACCTC
>JAIKZT010000256.1 GCA_024682015.1 Clostridia bacterium | reverse complement strand
CCGCGCGGGCGTGTTGAAGAACAGATCCGTCACGACGATGGTCGTGCCGTCCTCGCAGGCCGCTTCGGAGATCTCGAGGACCTCCCCGGCCTCCAGGCATATGCGCGTGCCCGTCTTCTGCTCCCTTGGCTTGGTCACCAGCTCCACGCGGGAGACCGCCGCGATGCTGGCGAGCGCCTCGCCGCGAAAACCCAGCGTGCCGATGGCGTTCAGATCCTCTTCCGAGGCGATCTTGCTCGTTGCGTAGCGCATGAAAGCCAGGGCGACCTCGTCCGAAGCGATGCCGCGTCCGTCGTCCGTGACCCGGATGTATTCCTTTCCTCCCTTGCGAATCTCGCACGTGATCGCGTGCGCGCCGGCGTCCACCGCGTTCTCGATGAGTTCCTTCACGATGGAGAGCGGCCGTTCGACCACTTCTCCCGCCGCGATCTTGTCGGCGAGTTCCTTGGGCAATGCGCGTATCATCGTTTCGCTTTCTCCTGCAGTTCTTCCAGTACGGCGATGGCTTTCGAGGGGGTGATGTTCATGAGGTCGAGGTTGCGCACCATGTTGGCCAGTTCGCTGTCGACGGGGGTGAACAGGCTGAGCTGATCCTCCTCCTGCGGCTTTTCCCGGCGCTTTCCTTTGCCGGACGGCGCCGGCAGGCTCTGCATGGGCGCGCCGCTCTCCAGTTCCTCCAGCTTGCCGGAAGCCGCTTCCAGCACCCGCGCGGGAACGCCTGCGAGCTTGGCCACGTGGATGCCGTAGCTGCGGGAAGCGCTGCCTTCGACGATCTTGTGCAGAAAGACGATGTTGCCGCCCGTCTCCGACACGTCCACGTTCAGATTCTTAACGCCCTTGATCCTGTCCGCCAGCACGGTGAGCTCGTGATAATGCGTCGCGAACAGCGTGCGCACGCGCCTCTTTTCGCGGGTCAGCTCTTCGACCGTCGCCCACGCGATGGACAAGCCGTCGTACGTGCTCGTGCCGCGGCCGATCTCGTCCAGGATGACGAGGCTGCGGCTCGTGGCCGTGTTGAGGATGTAGGCCAGCTCGCTCATCTCCACGAAGAACGTGGACTGGCCCATGGCGATGTTGTCCGAGGCGCCGATGCGGGTATAGATGCGGTCGCACAGGCCGATCTTCGCGCTCTCCGCCGGCACGAAGCAGCCCGCCTGCGCCATGAGGACGATGAGCGCCAGCTGGCGCATGTACGTGGATTTGCCCGCCATGTTCGGCCCGGTGATCAGCAGCATGCTGGCGTCCGACCCGTTCAGATACAGGTCGTTCGACACGAACACGCCGTCCCGTATCGTCTGCTCGATGACCGGATGGCGGCCCTTGCGGATGACGATCTCGTCGCCCACATTCACCTCGGGGCGCACGTAATTCAGCTTGACGGAGCTTTCCGCGAAGCTGCACAGCACGTCCGCGGAAGATAAGGCGCTGCCGGTCTTCTGAAGCAAAGCGCTGGCATCCTTCACCATCTGCCGCAGGTCCGTGAACAGCCGGTATTCCAGATCGTTGATCTTCGCCTGGGCATTGAGGACGATGCTCTCCTTTTCCTTCATCTCGGACGTGATGAAGCGCTCGCCGTTCACGAGCGTCTGCTTGCGGATGTAATCGTCCGGCACCTGGTCTTTGAACGAATTGCTGACTTCGATGTAATAGCCGAATACCTTGTTGAAGCCGACGCGCAGGCTCTTGATGCCCGTGCGCTCCCTTTCGATGTTTTCCAGCGACGCGATCCAGACCTTCGCGTCCTTGGCGCCGGCCTTCAGCTCGTCGAGCTCAGCGCTGTAGCCGTCGCGTATCATGCCGCCTTCGCGCACGGTGAACGGCGGCTCATCCACGACAGCGGCTTCGATCGTTTCCGCCGCCGCGCTTAAGGGATCGATCGCTTCCGACAGTTCGCCAAGAAGCCCGGGTCTTCCCTGCAGAGCCGCTTTCACGTCCGAGGCGTGAAGCAGCGAAGTCTTCAGCGCCAGCAGGTCGCGGGCGTTGGCGGTGCCGCAGGCGAAGCGCGCGGTGAGCCGCTCCAGATCGTACACATACTTCA
>JAIKZT010000222.1 GCA_024682015.1 Clostridia bacterium | reverse complement strand
TCCCGCCGTGGCGTTTGCCTACGGCGCGAGCATCGTCAACGGCTACGAGGACGGCTCGTTCCTCCCGGACAACACTATCACGCGCTAGCAGGCGGCGAAGATGCTCGTCGTGATGGCTGATCTGCTGGTTAAAATGACCTCGGAGTCCGGCGCAAAGCGCTTCAACGACGCGCCGAACAACTGGGCGCAGACGTATATCAACAAGATAAGCTCCGTGACGTCCCCTTACAGCGGCTCGCGCGTGATGGGCGGCGACGACAAGGGCAATTTCTCCCCAACCGGCACGTTCACGACGGAACAGGCGGTCGCGACGATGCTCAGAATGTTCGAGAGCGTCGTGGGCGAGAAGTCTGGCTACTCGGGCGGCGTGATTCAGACGACCGCTCCCGCAACGACGCCGACCACGTCCGCGCAAACGGGCGGTGTTTCCGTGCGCGCCGATAATGACATGACCGGCTATTCGCCGAAGGACTGGAGCTGGGTCGCCGAGGGTGAGGGCTATGGACTCGACCACTTCACCTCCGGCAAGTACGTCCGCGCGGACGGGCGCGCCGTGCTTTACATCGAGAGCAGCGACAGCCCCGACGGCTTTTCCTATCAGCTCTTTGTCATGGCGAGCGGCGCACGGCAGAGCAACTATGAGGCGTACAACGACTTCTATCCCGACTCCTCCTACGCGTCGGCATATCGGAGCGAAACCTATGCCACGGACTACGGCAACTGGCTGTTTTTCGATTGCAGCGGCGACGGCGGCAGTATCGAGGTCGAAAGCGACTGGAACGACGAGATGTATCTGAAGTACGACGCGCCGGACGGCACGTATTACCTCGTGCGCGAGAAGAAGTGAGGAGAGGAACACCCTATGTCAGACTACACCGATTTCACCTACCTCGATTACCACAACAGCGACGCGGGGCAGCGCTGCGTCGATTCGGACGCCATCGGGCGCGAGTTCTCCAAAGAAAGGAACGGAACCATGAAAAAGGCACGCTTTCTCGCGCTGTTCCTATGCCTTACTCTCGCGCTCGGCTTCCTGCCGCCGAAAGCACGGGCGGCGAACCGGCTGACGCTGGCGCGCAGAGATTTGCAAACCCATCTGGTCTACGGGACTAATTACATCCCGACCGACATCGTGATCTGGCTGGATCTCGACACGATGAAGGCGACCGCCTCCTTTGTCACGAAAGAGGCGGTGATGAACAAGGAGAGCACTTATACCAAGGAAGAATACGCGTGGATCAAAGACTGTGAGAATCAAAGCGCAACCGTGAGCTATGATATCAAGACCGGCGGCGCGGGTGACGATTACAAGTGGCTTTTGACCAACGCGGCCGGTGCGGATTCCTTTATCTGGGGCGTTGACCGCTACAGCGACAGCGACTACAGAGATTACGCCCCCTACGCGCACAAGAAAACGGTTCATTGCCATTTTACAAGCTACGGAGATCGTTACGAGGACATGGATATGCTCTTCTACTACCCGGAGGAGCTGTTCATCGGCGCGGATAACGGGCATATCTATGACTATCTGGTAAAGGTTGACCGCAACCATGGCTCCTTCGGCGTCAATCGTTCCGACGAGGCGCCCACGCCCGCGCAGCCGGAGAAGCGGGAATACACCATGCAGCGGGACAACTTCGGCTTTTACAACGGCCCCGCCAGTTTCTTCAAAAATCCCGTGAAATGCGTGCCGACGATCTACGCGGGCGGACTCAAATTCTTTCACGGCACCTACGGCTACCTGCTCGACGATTCGGCGGTCAACGCAATCTTGTCTGGGCGCACACCGAGCCAAAGGTCAGCGCTGATCTGCGAGCTGGCAGAGGATTTTCAGGGCGCGTGCTACGGGATGGCGATTACGAGCGGCCTGCTGTTTGAGGGGAAAATCGCGCTGAACCAGTTCGGCGGCAGCGCGGCGGACGTCTACCACCTCAAAGCGCCTTGGGAGAACGAGGCGCTGGCGCGGACGCTCTCCTTCTATCAGGTCAACACCTGTATCGATTTGCTCGGCTATGAGGGCCGGTACGGGAAAGCGGACAGCGCTAAAACCACGCTCGCCATTGTCAAGGCCCTGAAAGACGAGCCGGAGCATCCCGTCGTCGTCTGCTTCTCGTACACGGACGGCGACGGCGCGCAGCAGGTGCGTTCCGCCCATGCGGTACTCGCGTTCAAGGTGGAGGACGCGAGCGGAGATTACAAATATGACGTGAGCGTCTACGACCCGAACGTGCCCAAGGAAGCGCAACATATTATGGTCAAGGAGAACGGCGACGCAGCGTTCGCGTCGTGCAGCAATCTCCATTTCAGAACCGCCGACAAGGCGAAGGACCTCTATGACGCCACGCTCTCCTATCCCGCCGTTCCGGCGGGCATGGCGCGCATCCGCACGGACGGCGGCGCGGCGATCGAGACCGACGGGCAGACCACGACCGTTCAGAACGGTCAGGTCACGGGCAATCAGGACGTTACGGCGGAACAGCTGGAGAGCAGCGACGAGACCGTGATCTATGTTCCCGTGAAGAGCGGGCAGTCCATCCGCGTGCGGCGCATCGGCGGCACGAGTGCGAGCATACAGACGGACAACGAGTTCGTCCTCTTTACCGATGGCGCGGAGGAAGTGACGCTCAACCCGGACGGCTCCGTTACCGCCAAGACCGACGGCACGGAGGGCTCCCTCGGCGTCGCGTCCGACAAAACCAAGGGCAATCTCTTCGGCACGACCGTCGAAACCAAGGCCGCCGAGGTCACGGTCACGCCGACGGGTAACGGCGCGAACGTCACGACCAGCGGCGGCACGGCGGATAT
>JAIKZT010000179.1 GCA_024682015.1 Clostridia bacterium | reverse complement strand
ACATCATCGTGCTGGGCGCGAAGGTGGACCCTTGGGGGCCATCGCGGGCGCTCGAGGACAGGCTGAAAGGCGCGCTGGCGTATCTGGAGCAGTATCCGGACAGCAAGGCGGTGCTCACCGGCGGGCAGGGCCCGGACGAGGTCGAAAGCGAGGCGGCCTGCATGGCGCGGTGGCTTTCGGAGCGCGGCGTGGAGCCCGGCCGGCTCCTTCAGGAGGATCAGGCGGCCGATACGCGAGCGAACCTGCGGCTTTCCTGCGGGCTCATCGAAGCGGACTGCGGACAGGATTGGAAAACGCAGAAGATCGTGATCGTGTCCAGCGAATACCACCTTTGCCGGGCGGCCTACCTGGGCAAGCACCTGCTGGGGTACGCGTTCGGCACTTATCCGGCGGCAACGAGCCTGCCGGCTTACAAGACCATGTACTTCATCCGCGAGGCGCTGGGCATGGTGTATACGACGTTGTTTTACATTTAAGGAGGCAGCATGAAAGTTAAGCTTTTCTGCAAACAGGCATCGCAGGAAAAGGTCATCGACGAGCTTTTTAAAGGCTATGGCCTGGAATACGAGGCGACGGAATCCCTGCCGTCGCTGGAAGCCTATAAAGCCCTGAAGGGGCAGGGATTCGACGCGGTCATCTCCGTGCCGCATCCCACGAGCGATCCGGAGTTCGACGCGCTCAAGGAGGCGGGCGTGAAGCACGTTGTTACCCAGTCCATCGGTTTCGACCACTTCGACCGGGAGTCTGCGAAGCGGCACGGCATCGGCATCCATCACGCGGTTTACCCGCCTCAGAGCGTGGCCAGTTACGCGGTCATGTGCATCCTCATGGCGGCCCGGAGGGTCCATACCATCCTCGAAGGTTACCGGACGAAGGATTTCCGCATCGGAAACTGCCGCGGCCACGATCTGTGCGAGCTGACGGTCGGCATCATCGGCACGGGCAAGATCGGCCAGTGCGTGGCCAGGCGCCTGCGCGGGTTCGAATGCCGCATCTTGTGCTACGACATCTACGAAAACGAGGGGCTGAAGGAGTTCTGCGAATACGTTTCCATGGATGAGCTGCTGGCCAAGTCGGACATCGTTACGCTGCACGCGTTCGCGAGCCCCGAGAACCACCACCTGATCAGCGCCGAAAAACTGGCCCTGATGAAGGAAGGAGCCTACATCGTCAACACGGCGCGGGGCGACCTCATCGACACCTGGGCGCTTATCGACGCGCTGAAGGCCGGCAAGCTGGGCGGCGCCGTCCTGGACGTCATCGAGGACGAATCCGGGTATTATTACACGGATCAGCGGGGCAAGGCTGTCCCGGCGCACATCGCCGAGCTGGAGAAACTGCCCGAGGTGACCCTGCTGCAGCACATGGCGTTCTGCACGTACCTGTCCGCGAATGAGCAGCTGAAGACGGCCATCGAAGCAGCTTACCTGGCGCTCAACGGCCTGCCCAACCCCTACGAGATCAAATAATGAGACTTGGGGACGGTTCCTTGTCCCACCAGGCGAGTGGGACAAGGAACCGTCCCGCTGTCTCACTATTAAATTTATTAATGGAACCGTGCAGTTATTTCAATTTTAGTTATCGCTTGCGCGGGTGTATACTGTATTTGGAGGAAACCACATGATATTCGTCATACAGAGGGTCAGCGAAGCGAAGGTCGAGATCGAAGGCGCGGTCAGAGGCGCCATCGGCAAGGGCTTCATGGTGCTCATCGGCGTCAGCGCCAGCGACACGGAAGCGATCGCGGACAAGATGGTGTCGAAGATGTGCCGGCTGCGCATCTTCGAGGACGAAAACGGCAAGACGAACCTGTCGCTGTCGGACGTGGGCGGGTCACTCCTCCTCATCTCGCAGTTTACGCTCTACGCGGACTGCAGGAAGGGCAACCGCCCGTCGTTTACGGGCGCCGGCGGCCCGGACATGGCGTCGGCCCTGTACGACTACATCATCGCGCAGGCGAAGAATTTCGTGCCCGTCGTGGAGCAGGGCGAGTTCGGCGCGGACATGAAGGTGAGCCTCACAAACGACGGTCCCTTTACGATCGTATTGAATTCCGAAGAGCTATAGTCTGATCACATCTACAGGAGGTAGAGAACATGGACAGCAGCAGCAAATTCGCACAGAGAATACATACCATGGCAGGTTCCGCCGAAGTCGTGCGCGGCCTGTTCAACTCCCTGGCCGATCCCGAGCTCATCTCGCTGAGCATCGGCGCGCCCGCCAAGGAAGCCCTGCCCGTCGAGCTCGTGCGGGAGATCGCCAATGACGTGCTGCGGCGCGACGGCAGAGGCGTGGAATCCCTGCAGTACGGCCCGCTTCTCGGCGTCAAGGACCTGCGCGAGATCATCGTCGACCAGCTGCTGGCGCCTAAGGGGGTCAAGACGGACGCGGATCACATCATGATCACGACGGGCGGCCTGGAGACCATCTCCCTCACGTGCCAGATCTACATCAACCCGGGCGACGTGGTGCTCGTCGAGCGGCCGACCTTCGTGCACGCGGTCGAGACGTTCGAGATGTTCGAGGCGAAGTGCGTCGGCGTCGAGATGGACGAGGACGGCATGTGCATGGACGATCTCGAGAAGAAGATCCAGCAGTACAATCCGAAGATGATCTACGTCATCCCGACGTTCCAGAACCCGTCCGGCAGAACGCTCACGCTCGAGCGCCGCAAAAAAATTGCCGAGCTCGCCGATCAGTACGACGTGCTCGTCTTCGAGGATGACCCGTACAGAGACATCCGCTTCACCGGGCACGACCTGGCGCCCATCAAGAGCTTCGACAAGAGCGGCAAGGTCATCCTGGGCAACTCCTTCTCGAAGATCTTCTCCGCCGGAAGCCGCCTGGGCTACATCGTGGGCCTGCCCGAGATGATGCAGCCGCTGCAGGACGTCAAGACCGCCAGCAACAGCCATACGTCCATGCTGCCGCAGGTGCTGTGCGCGGAATTCTTCAAGAGAGGGTACTATCCCGAACACCACGAGATGATCTGCAGCCTGTACAGAGAGCGCTGCCAGAAGATGATGGAGTGCATCGAGGAGTACTTCCCGAAGGGCACGAAGTGGACCGTTCCCGACGGCGGCCTGTTCACCTGGGCGCAGCTGCCCGGCGGTCTGAACACGACCGTCCTGCGTGAGGAAGCCATCACGCGGCCCGACGTCAAGGTCGCGTTCGTCGCCGGCGAGAAGTTCTTCACGGACGGTGAACCCGTTACGAACTGCATGCGCATCAGCTTCGGCGCCGTTTCGCCCGAAAACATCGAAAAGGCTACAAAGAAACTGGGCAAGATGCTCTGCGAAAAGCTCGGTTAAGGGGCTTTCGGACTGGACGAAACAGCCCGGTTAGAGTAGAATATAGAGCGAACCCAAGGGGCCGCGGCTTTCGTTAAACGGGCCGCGGCCGTTTTTTCGGCCCGCCTCGCGCGGCTGCCCATACATCCGTTTTCTCTGAGGTCAAGATGCTTTCCTACCTGGTACTCGGTCTGTTCAGCGTAAGCCTTGTGCTTTGCGTCATCAGCGGCCGGTCCATCCTCTACGCGCTCGGCGTGGGGCTGGTCCTGTTTTTCGGTTATGGCCTGGGCCGGGGCAAGAGCGTCTCCGACCTGCTGCACTATTGCTTTAGGGGCATCAAGGCGTCCCGCAACATCTTCCTGAATTTTCTGTTCATCGGCCTGCTCACGGCGAGCTGGCGGGCGGCCGGAACCATTCCCTTTATCGTCTCCGTCTGCGCTTCGCTCGTGCGGCCGTCCCTGTTTCTTCTGCTGGTTTTCGTGTTCAACAGCGCTGTCTCCGTGCTGACCGGCTCAAGCTTCGGGACGTCGGCCACCATGGGGGTCATGTCCATGAGCATGGCGGGCGCGATGGAGATCAGCCCCGTAATGGCTGGCGGCGCGGCGCTGGCTGGCGCGTACTTCGGCGACCGGCTCTCTCCCGTCGCCACGAGCGCCATCCTCGTATCGGAGCTGACCCGCACGGATCTCTACGGCAACCTGAAACGCATGGCGAAAAACTGCGCGGTGCCGGCGGCGCTCACGTGCCTGCTGTACCTGCTGATCGGGTTCGGCGCTCACCACGGCAGCGAGGTGCCGAACCTGATGGTGCTGTTCTCCGGGGAATTCAAACTGACCTGGGTCTGCGCCCTGCCGGCGGCCGTCATGCTGGTGCTCGCCTCGCGCCATCTGAACTTCAAATTCACCATGGGTGGCAGCATCCTGGCGGGCATCGTCGTCGCGCTGCTGCTGCAGAAGACCGCCCCGCTCGCCATGCTGAAGATGCTGTGGAGCGGCTACAAGGCCGCCGATCCCGCGCTGTCGGCCATGATCAACGGCGGCGGCATACGCTCCATGGTGAAGAGCGGCTGCATCCTCGCCCTCACGACGGCCTGCTCGGGGATCTTCCGCGAAACGGACCTGCTCGACGGGCTGCACCGCGAGGTGAGGCGGCTGGCTGGCCGGGTCACCCCGTTCGGCGCGACGCTCATGAGCGCGCTGGGCACCTCGGCCATCGCCTGCAACCAGACGCTGGGGATCATCCTGACCCACCAGCTGTGCACGGACCTGTACGACAGTAAGGAGGACGCGGCGCTGGCGCTGGAGGACACCGCCGTCGTAGCGTGCGCCTACTGGCCCTGGTCCATCGCGGCTGCGACGCCGCTGTCGTCCATGGGCGCCCCGGACGCGTCGATCCTGGCGGCTCTTTATCTGTTTTTACTGCCCCTGTGGCATCTGACCCATTCAATTCGGCAAAGGAGAAAGACACATGAGTGATTACGGTCTGAGAAAAGTTCCCATGCGCAAGTTCGAGCATGAGGTGAAGGAGAAGGAGATCATCGCGGCCATCCTCGATACGGCGCCGTTCATCGTGATCTCCGCCACGGACGAAGACGGTCTGCCGTACTCCGTGCCCGTGTGCTACGGCGCGGTGTGCGATGAAGAGGGCGTGCGCATCTACATCCATTCCGCCCGCGAGGGACGCAAGGTGGACCTGTGGCGCAAGGAGCCCGTCGTTACCTGCGTCGCCGCCTATCTCTACAACAACGTGGATCCGGCGTTCTATTACCGGGGCGTCTTCCACGATTACCGCTGCGTCATGCTGCGCGGCAAGCTGACCCGGGTCATCCCCGGTGTTTCGAAGGGCATGCACGGCGAGGCGGTGCAGGCCATGCTGCGCCACTACGGGCGCGGTCCCACGCACTTCTCCGTACCGCACTACAGATGGATGGACGTGTTCGTGGTCACCTGCCCCTGGGATGAGGTCTCCTGCAAGGCA
>JAIKZT010000054.1 GCA_024682015.1 Clostridia bacterium | reverse complement strand
CAGAAGAACCACACCGGCGACATCATCCAGCGCTGCACCACGGACGTGGATCGCATCCGCACGTTCGTCGCAGAGCAGCTCACTTCGGTGTTCCGCATCCTCATCCTCATCGGGATGTCGCTGTACTTCATGTTCTCCATGAACGTGAAGATGGCGGCCATCGCCGTGGCGCCCATCCCCTTCATCATCGCGTATTCCGTCCTGTTCCGCAAGGAGATGCAGCAGGGCTTCCAGAAGTGCGACGAACAGGAGGGCAGGGTGTCGGCCATGGTGCAGGAGAACCTCACGGGCGTGCGCGTCGTGCGGGCGTTCGCGGGGGAAGCGCGCGAGAAGACGAAGTTTGAAGCCGCCAACGAGATCTACACGGGGCTGTGGGTCCACATGGGCCACATCATGGGCAGATTCTTCTCCGTGCAGGACATCCTGTGCGGGCTGCAGATCCTGCTCGTAACGGCTTTCGGCGCCTATTTCGCCGTGCAGGGCTGGATGACGGCGGGCGAATACATCGCGTTCATCTCCTATAACGGCATGCTGTCCTTCCCGATCAGAAGGCTCGGGCGCATGCTCTCCGAGATGTCCAAGGCGGGCGTGTCGCTGGACCGCCTGGCCTACATCATGGACTCCGAGGAGGAGCAGGACAGGCCTGAAGCGGGTGACGCGGACATGCATGGCGACATCGTGTTCGACCACGTCAGTTTCGCTTACGAAGGCGGGCCCGAGATCCTCAGGGACATCAGCTTTACCGTCAAGGCCGGCACGACGCTGGGCATCCTCGGCGGCACGGGAAGCGGCAAGAGCACGCTCATGCTGCTGCTCGACCGGCTGTACGAAGTGCCGGAAGGACATGGCCGGATCACGATCGGCGGAGTGGACGTGCGCGACATCCGCAGCGACTGCCTGCGCAAGAACATCGCCCTCGTGCTGCAGGAGCCGTATCTGTTCTCTCGCTCCATCGAGGAGAACATCGGCATCGCGCGGGAGGGCATCTCCCACAGCCAGGTCGAGGAGGCGGCCGCGGACGCGTGTCTGGCGGACTCCATCGATAGCTTTTCCGATAAGTACGAGACGTTCGTCGGCGAGCGCGGGGTGACCCTCTCCGGCGGCCAGAAGCAGCGCACTGCCATCGCGCGGGCGCTAACGCAGAACGCGCCCATCATGGTCTTTGACGATTCGCTGTCCGCCGTGGACGCGGTCACGGATGCGAAGATCCGCGCGGCGCTGCAGGAGCGCTTCGGCACGGCGACCATCATCCTGATCTCCCACCGCATCACCACGCTGTCCAAGGCGGATCAGGTCGTGGTGCTCGACCATGGGCGGATCACCGAGCGTGGAACGCCCGAGGAACTGCAGAGAAGCGGCGGCATCTACCAGAAGATCTACGAGATCCAGCTGGGCGTGCGCGGCGAGGCTTCGCCTGCGCTGAAAACCGGAAAGGAGGCAGCGCATGAAAGCTAAACAGGAAAAAAAGATCCGGCTGCCCCTGTTCGGCATCCCGCGGCTGATGCCGTTCGTAAGGCCTTATAAAAAGAGCTTTGCGCAGATCGTGTTCATTCAGATCCTGTGCGGCCTGTCCGACACGGCGCGGCCGGTGCTGCAGAAGTACGCGCTGGACCACTTCGTGAAGGAAGGCACGATCGCGGGGCTCGGGACGTACGTCCTGCTGTACGCGCTGCTGATCTGCGCCACGGCTGCCATCACCTATCTGGGCGTGCGCATCTGCATGGCTACGGAGATGCGCCTCGACCGCGACATGCGCAACACGGCGTTCTCTCACCTGCAGGAGCTGTCCTTCGACTACTATAACCAGAACAGCGTGGGGTATATCCACGCGCGGGTCATGAGCGACACCAGCCGCATCGGCGAGCTGTTCACGTGGCAACTGTTCGACGGCGTCTATTTCCTGCTGTACATCCTCGGCGCGGCCGTCGTCATGCTCAGCATCAACGCGCGCCTGACGGGCTACGTCTTCCTCGTCGTGCCCATCATCGCGTTGTTCTTCGCGATGTTCCAGGGAAGGCTGTTCGATCTGCACCACCAGATCCGCGAGATCAACTCGAAGATCACGGGCAATTTCAACGAGGGCATCGTCGGCGCGAAGACCATCAAATCGCTGGCGATCGAGGAGAAGATCGACGCGGACTTCATGGCGGAAACGTCCAACATGAAGCGCAAGGTCCTGCAGTCCGCGCGCACGTACGGCGCGTTCTCCATGGTCACGAACCTGGCCTCGTCCTGCGCGCTGGCGCTCGTCCTCTGGAAGGGCGGCATCCTGGCGGCCGACCAGGTGGGCACGTTCTCGCTGTTCATGAGCTACGCCCAGGATCTGATGGAACCGGTGCGCTGGCTCGTGGAAGTCCTGGCCCTGCTCGTGCAGGCGCAGGTCAACATCGGCCGGTTCACCGACCTGCTCGCGCTGAAGCCGACCGTTTCGGACACGGCCGAGGTTACCGCGCGCTACGGCGACATGTTTGACCCTCACCGGGGGAACTGGGAACCCATCGAGGGTGACATCGAATTCGAACACGTGGATTTTCGCTATCCGGACGCCTCGGAGGACGAGTACGTGCTGAAGGACTTTAACCTGAAGATCCCCTTTGGCACGAACCTGGCCATCGTGGGCGAGACCGGCGCGGGCAAATCCACGCTGGCCAGCCTCATCTGCCGTTTTTATGAGCCGACGGCAGGCCGGCTGCTCATCGACGGGCGCGACGCGCGGGAGCGTTCGCAGCTGTGGCTGCACTCCGCGCTCGGCTACGTGCTGCAGTCGCCGCATCTGTTCTCCGGCACGATACGCGAGAACCTCGTCTACGGCCGGCCGGATGCCACGGATGAGGAGATCTGGGAAGCCATACGCCTTGTATCGGCCGAAGGCGTCATCGAAAAGCTCGAAAAGGGCCTGGACACCGACGTGGGCGAGGGCGGCGACATGCTGTCCACCGGCGAAAAGCAGCTGATCTCCTTCGCGCGGGCCATCCTGGCGCAGCCGAAGATCGTGGTGCTCGACGAGGCGACCGCTTCCGTGGACACCATCACGGAGCAGAAGATCCAGGCTGCCATCGATACGGTCATCCGTGGGCGCACGTCCGTCGTGATCGCCCACAGGCTCTCCACCGTCAAGGACGCGGACATCATCCTCGTCGTAGCCGGCGGAAAGATCATCGAGCAGGGACGCCACGAGGACCTGCTGGCTGCCCGCGGGCACTACTGGGAGCTGTGGACGCGCCAGTACGAGGACGCGGCCATCTCCGCGGCCTGGGAAGCGCTGAAGAACTGACGGGTTTTGAAGAACTGGCAGGCTTGAGGCGCGGATGAACCTCGAAGAACTGATGGATCTGAAATGCGGACAGACCTGAAGCGCGGGTGGCCTTGAAGAACTGACAGATTCAATTGAAAACATGCCCTGTTTTGTCGGAATCGAAGTGTTTTACGGCAAAACAGGGTCTTTTTATCGACTTTTTCGCATGCGAGCATCCCTTCCTCCGGTTGTTCGGCGCAGGGGGCATATGGTAAAATGACAGGAGATAAAGCAGGGGGACCCGATATGAAAAAGAAAAAAATAACCCAATGGATGGCGCTGCTGCTCGCCTTGGCGCTGGCATGCGGCTGCACGGCGTGCCGGGCGGATGAGCCGGCCCAGCAGCTTGAGCCTGCAAACTCCGCGGCAGAAGATCCGGGAGAGACCGCTGCTGTCAAGCCTGTCCCGGGGGAGATCACTGCCCCGGAGTCCGAGCCCGATTACACCGCTGAAGACCTGTTCCAGGCATCCTATCCCGTACGTTTTGGCTATGCGCCCAGCGAGGCAAAGCTTTACATGGCCGGCAACCGGGCTTATCTCTGTCTGGAGGAGATCGAGGAGACGTTTCCGGAGTGCGCAGCGCCGGCAGAGGCGGCCTGCCGCTGGCCCGTATACGAAGATGACGGCAAGACCTACGTAAGCCTTGCCGATGCGGACGTTCTGTGGGGCCTCTGCGCCTTCTTTCGGGATGACAAGGAGATCGAACTGTACCGGCGGGCAACGGAGTTTCCCGAAGTGCCCGTAAGCCAGGCGGCAGGCAGCGAAGGGACTGCCTATCTGCGCCTGGAGGACATCTGCGCCGATCAGGGCGCGGATGGCGGGTTCACCCATGGCGCGCTGGAGCGCACGCGCCTCGAGGGATGGTTCCTGAAGACGTGCGCGGAGGGCTTCTACATCGCGTGGATCCCCCGGTACGTGGATCCTGCGCGGGGGCTCGACGTGGACGTAAGCCGCGACTTCAGCTTCTACAACGCGGATCTGGTCTATACGCTCGACGTGCTGCAGAACTGCGGCGGGCGCATCGTGCTTCACGGCCTGACCCACCAGACCGGCGGTGAAGTGAGCGCGGACGGTACGGAATTCGCGAAGGAATGCCGTCTGTCCGCGGAGCAGATCACGGCGAAGTTCGACGAGGCTGTGATGATCTGCTCTGCGATGGGATATTATTCGGATATCTTTGAGTTTCCGCACTACGATTATACGCCCGCGGCACTCAGTCTGGCAGAGGCGCGCTTTTCCGTGATCTATCAGCAGGATCCGACCTCCCGCAGGCTCGGGCAGATCGAGGCGCACCAGGGCGGCAAGGGAACTGTGTACTACGTGCCCACGCCTGCGGACTACGTGTATTCGGCCTACGACATGGACGGCATTCTGGAGCGCATCCGCAAGGCTGAAGCGGCCGGACAGATCCAGAGCCTGTTTTTCCACACCTATCTGGATGCCGACCGCACCATCGTGCGCGCGGATGGACTGCAGCGCACATACCGTCTCGACGAGAATCGCAATTTCCTGCTGCGCATCCTGCGGGCGTGGGCGTCTCTCGGCTGTCGGCCGGGACTGTTCGATTTTGACTGAGCGCCGCCGGGATGTGGTCCCGGCAGCGCAGCGCATGGTTTTGTCATATGTATAGATATTCCGTGGATCAATGGATCCTCCTTTTCTTTTTATATTCGCTGGCGGGCTATCTCTGGGAGGTCGCCTATGTCTCCGTACGCAGCCGCAGGCTCGTCAACCGGGGATTTCTGTTCGGACCGATCCTGCCCATCTATGGATTCGGCGCGGTCACCATCCTGCACGCGGCGCTGCCGGCAGGCGACAACTGGCTGCTTGTCGCGCTGCTGGGCGGCCTTTCCGCGAGCATCCTGGAGTTCTTTACCGGAGCGCTGATGGAAAAGCTCTTCGGCATGCGCTACTGGGACTATTCGTCGGATCCGGGCAACATACGCGGATACGTATGCCCCCGGGCGAGTTTCGCCTGGTGCGTGTTTTCCGTGCTGCTGGTGCGATGGATCCATCCGTTTTTCAACGGGGCGCTTCTGCGGGTATCCAAAACGGGCGGCAGCCTGCTGGCTCACGCGCTCATGGCGGGGCTTGCCGTGGATACGACGGTATCCGCCCGGGCCGCGCTGGATCTCAAGGCGCTGCTGCAGGAGATGGCGGAGGAGAATGACCGGCTGGCAGCCGCTCTGCAGCGTGCAGAGCAGGTGAAGGGACGGGTGGATGCGAAGCTCGCCGGCCTGGACGTAAACGACAACGGCGTGCCCGATGTGGAGGAACTGCGCGAAAAAGTGCTGTCCGCGAAGGCGCGCGTGCTCCAGGCGGTGAAACGCACAAGGGCCCGGCGTCCCAGGCCTTTTGCCGCGGCCAGACGCATCCTGAGAAACAATCCCTCCGCCAGCGCGGAGCGCTTCCGCGAATTCATAGAGACCATCCGCGAGCTGCGGGAGTAACGAAGCGGCACAGGGGTCGTTCCCTGTGCCAAAATTTTTTAAAAAATATTAGCACTCACGCTTGACGAGTGCTAACAAAAGTGGTATAACATAGTTGTCCGAAGGAAAGGGTCCATAAAGGGCGGGCGAAAAGGCCCGCAGGGATCCGGTCCGGAGAATGAAAAACATGCTTATCAGCGGGTCACATTCCACGTGAAAGAGGCCCGGCCCCGGCCGGCAAAAACGCCAGCGGGGCGAAAATAGAGGTTTTGAAAAGGAGGAACCCAAAATGTTGCTTATGCCCAGTGTATTCAGAAACAATCTGTTCGACGATTTCTTCGACGATTTCGACCGCCCGGTCAAGAGGGTGCAAGGCCCGCAGACTCAGCTGATGCGCACCGACGTCAAGGAGACCGAAGGCTCTTACGAGCTGGACGTTGAACTGCCCGGCGTCAAGAAAGAGGACGTAAAGGCCCAGCTGAAGGACGGCTACCTCACGATCTCCGCCGAGACCAAGTACGACAACAAGGATGAACAGGAAGGCAAGTTCATCCGGCGCGAGAGGTATTACGGCTCCTGCAGCAGGAGCTTCTACGTAGGCGAAGAGCTGAAGGAAGAGGACATCAAGGCGAAGTTCGTGGACGGCATCCTGAAGTTGTCCGTGCCCAAGAAGCAGCCTGAGGAAAAGATCGAAGCTCCGAAGTTCATCCAGATCGAAGGTTGATCCCGCATAGACTTCTCCTGAGGGAATAGGGATAGTACGAAGAAGCGCCTGCTCCGCGCGCGGGGCGGGCGCTTCTTTTATTCCACGATGCAGCCGAGCTGCAGCAGCTGGCTTTCGTTCATGCGCACCGTTTCTCCGGCGTTGTAGAAGGCCAGCAGCACATGGAACCAGCCCGTGGGCGTAAGTCCCCGGTCGCGGGCTTCTTGCGCGAGGGTCAGCGTGCGGTCCGGCAGGTTGGTGACCCTGCCATACCAGGTGAAGGACAGGATATTGCGGGCGCGAACCGTGTCCGCGTGCCGGCAGGCTCTCGGGGCGCGGGTGATGGGTATGCACACGTAATACTGATAAAGGCCGGGTACGAAGCGGCCGGCCACGATGTCTGGCCTATGGACCCGCAGGAAAGGCTCGCGTTCCCAGTCCAGCTGGCACCCGTCTTTTATGGCGCCTTCGAATGCGGCGCGCAGGTGTTCGTCCAGGTCGTAGCGGCTGCCTTCCACATCGTACGTGCGGATGTAACAGAGCGTTTCGGGCAGATGCATCTGTTCGAGGGCCGTGCGGTTGTCCTGCATCGTGCGCTTTTTCAAACTGGTGACGATGGTGTCGATATTGTCGCGCAGGTGTTCGAGCCGTTCGATCACGGCGTCGATATCGCCGGGATCGTCCGTCAGCGGGTGGATCTCCTTGCGTTTGAGCCCCATGCGGTGCATGGTGTTCACCTGCATGGCCCGCAGCACGTTGTCCGTGTCATAATAGCGGTAGCCGCTGGCCTCTTTCAGAGCAGGCTGCAGCAGCCCTTCCGCCTCCATCCGCAGCACGGTGGCGCGGGAGATGCCGCAGGCGTTCGCGATCTGGCGTATGGTGAAAAGACCGTTTTTATTCATGGGGCTGCAGGATCCTTTCAGAAAAATACGTAAAAAATCTATGATTGTTATTGACCTGTCCACTAGTGGACAGTTTATACTGATTATAGCAGGAATGAGTGTGTATATCAACATTCCGGAGCGGGGGCGCCCTGCAAGGCTCCGCTCCATACAAAAGTCCGCAGCTATTTTCGCCGCGGGCTTTTGTTTTGTCAAAACATCTCTTTGTTGGGATCGCACAAAATTATTTGAATAATGATATTGACAAGCCGGAATTCCGGCGTTACAATACAGACAATTTCATCAAGAGCAAACCTGTGAGGAAGAGTAGTACCCTGCGATGGCGGACCATCCAGCGAGTCTCGGACGGTGAGAGCGAGGCGGAAAGCGGCAGGCGAATGGACTTCTGAGGGCGGTCCGAAAGGGCTGGGAGGGTCACCGAGCGTGGCCGGAGCAGACCGAGTAGAGGCCGACGGGATCCCTCCTGTTACAAATCGGGGCGCCTGTGATGGCAGGCGTAAGTGAGAGGCGCGGCGACGCGCAACTCGGGTGGCAACGCAGAAGTTTAACGCTTTTGTCCCGGGAAACCGTGGACAAAGGCGTTTTTTATCGGCGCATTTTCCCAAAAGACCATCGACAGCAAGGCTGGCCGAAGGAGGCCGCAGAAAGAGGAAAAGAAAATGACGAGCAAGAAAGTAATGGCGATCATCCTGGCACTGGTTCTGATCATTGGACTGGCTGCCTGCACGGGCAGTTCCCAGCAGGGCGGCGGGGCGCAGCAAAGCGGACAGACGCAGGAAGGCCCCGTGCGCATCGGCATCCTGCAGTTCGCGCCGCACGCATCTTTGGATAATTGCTACAAGGGCATCGTGGAAGGCCTCGCGCAGGCTGGTTACGTGGACGGCGATACGGCTGTCATCGACTTCGTGAACGGCATGGGCGAAGGCGAGACGAATTCCATGGCCGCGCAGAAGTTCGTGACGGACGGCTGCAGCGTGATCATCGCGATCGCGACGCCTTCCGCGACTGCAGCCTACGCGGCGGCCAAGGACGCCGGTATCCCCGTGGTGTTCTCCGCAGTGTCCAGCCCCACGGGCGCCGGCCTCGTCAAGGATCTGAATGATCCGCAGACAGGCTGCACCGGCACGTCCGACAACCTGAATTATCCGGCTCAGCTGGCCATGATCCGCGCGTATCAGCCCAATGCCAGGACGATCGGCATCCTGTACACGACTTCCGAGGCCAACTCCGTCGCGCAGCTTGCGGAGTACGAGAAGATCGCCGGCGATTACGGCTTTGCGATCAAGTCCCAGGGCATCACCGACGCGTCTGAGATCGCGTCCGGCATCGCCTCCCTGATCAGTTCCGGCATCGACTGCCTGTGCAACCTCACCGACAACAACGTCGTGAACAATTTCTCCGTGGTCACCGCGGCGACCGACCCGGCGGGCATTCCCTGCTACGGTTCCGAGGAAGAGCAGGTCGCGCAGTACGGATGCGTCGCCTCCGAGACGCTGGACTACGTGGCGCTGGGCGTTACGACGGGCCAGATGGCGGCGGCTATCCTGGACGGCGCGGACGTCATGTCCATGCCCGTCTCCATCGTTTCCGATTCCGAGCCGGTCTACTCGCTCGTGAACCTGGCCAAGTTCGGCATGGACGTGCCCGCGGACTACAGCGGCGCGCGCTGCGTGGACTAGACCCTGAACGATAAAACAGGAACACAAAGGCCTGCGGGGCTGACCGGGTCCCGCAGGCAAATCTCGTCTGGAGACTCCTATGAACATCTTTTTCGGCCTGGCCGAGACCGTCCTGCGGGAAGGGCTCATTTACGGCATCATGGCCATGGGCGTTACAATCACATACAAGATCCTGAACTTCCCGGATCTGTCCGTCGACGGCACGTTCCCGCTGGGCGCGTGCGTCGCGGCGGCAGCGATCACGGCGGGGGGCAGCCCCTGGATCGCCTGCCTGCTGGCCATTTGCGCGGGCGCTGCGGCCGGCTGCGTGACAGGCCTGCTGCACGTGAAACTCAAGATCACGGACCTGCTGTCCGGCATCCTCGTGATGACGGCGCTGTGGTCGGTCAATCTGATCATCACGGGCGGTTCGGCCATCAAGCAGTTCTTCAACCAGCCGACGATCTTCAGCGGCGCGCTGCTGCAGCGCCTTCCGGAGGGACTGTATCGCCATCGCCAGCTGCTCGTGATCTTCCTGATCGCGCTGACGGTGAAGGCCGCGCTCGACTGGTATCTGAACACGAAGAACGGCCTGCTGCTGCGGGCCGCGGGCGACAACGACCGCTACGTGACGGGCCTGGGCAAGGACCCGGGCACCATGAAGATCATCGGGCTTGCGATCGGCAATGCGTGCACGGCTTTGGCGGGCTGCGTGCTGGCGCAGCTGAACGAGAACGCGGACATAAATTCCGGCAAGGGCATGGTCGTGATGGCGCTGGCATCGGTCATCATCGGCACGGCTCTTTTCGGACGGATCCGTCCGCTGGGCATGGTCTCGGTGGCGGTGCTGGGCTCCATCCTGTACAAGGCCTGCCTGATGGCGGCGCTGCAGCTGGGCCTGCCGAGCAGCTATCTGAAGATCCTGATGGCAGCGCTGCTCACTGTGGCCATCGTGTCGGAGAGGCTGGGCAAGAAGGCAAAAGGAGGTGCGGCTCATGGCAAATAACGAGAGAAAAGCGCTCGTGGAGCTGGAGCACGTAGACCTCGTCTACAGCCCCGGGACGGTCAACGAGAACTGCCTGTTTAAGGACTTCAATTTCCGCGTGGACAGAGGCGAGTTCGTGTCGGTGGTCGGGTCAAACGGCTCGGGCAAGACGAGCATGCTCAACCTGATCTGCG
>JAIKZT010000160.1 GCA_024682015.1 Clostridia bacterium | reverse complement strand
TGGCTGGAGATCTTCAAACCCGTCAGGGTGGAAACCGCGACGAACACCGTTACGGACGAAGGCGTGACCGATACCACCTACGACACCTTCTTCCTTCCGTCTCTCGAACAGATGTACGGCGTGCCGCAGGCTGCCGGCGTCGAGGGCGAATACTGGGAATACTGGAAGGAAGAGACCGGACTGGACGCTCCGAGCAACGGCTCCGCACAGGATCCGAACGACGCGCGGAAGATCCCGCCCGTGACCAATTTCCACGCGAACCCCGTGTACTGCCGTCTGCGCTCCGCCTATCGTTCCTACTCGACCAATGCGTGGTATGTCTACACCGGCGGTTACCTCTACAACCGTTACGCGAACTACGTGTCGCGGTGCCAGCCCGCTTGTGTCATTTTCTGATCTCCAATCCCGCCGCGTGAGCGGCGGGGAAAGGTTTAAGGAATGAGCGTACCCGAAGGAAAAAGACACTCCGGCCGGATGGAGGTCCACCTGAAGGCTCAGGCGCTCGCCTCTTATACGGCAAAGATCCTGGCAAACGAGAAGACCTTCGACCCGAAGGCCGATCCGGAAATCATTCACAGAATAAAGAGCGCCGCCTACGACATCTACGCTCTGCTCTGGACCGCGAACAGGATCCACGCCGAGACCGGGCCGGTTAACCGTGAACTGCGATTCCGAAAGCAGGAGGAGGCATATCTCCTCTGCGACGAGATGCTCGCCTATATCGGCGTAGCAAAACAGGTCTTCCACCTCCGAAGCAAGCGGATGAAATACTGGGCCGGGCTGATCGTCGAGGTCCAGCGGCTCATCCAGGGATGGAAGGAATCCGATGTCAAGCGCTACGGAAAACTGTAGCGACTGATATATGGGTGTAGGCTATTGGCTTCCCGTGAACTGCCGTCTGCGCTCCGCCAATCGTTCCAACTCGAACAATGCGTGGAATGTCAACACCGGCGGTTACCTCAACAACAACAACGCGAACAACGCGTATCGGTGCCAGCCCGATTGTGTTTTCCCTGTCCGCAGATGATCCGCACACAGTGCGGACCGCGAGATGATCACTGACACAAGGAGCCGAAACCCATGCCCGCAAGGGCGAACAATACGACTTCGATGCGGCCAGCCTGCGGGCTGTTGCCGCTGCAAACGGAGGAGACCCCTTTTATGGATGACGAGGAGATCATCGGATACGATGCCCTCTGGGATTCCATGATGAAATGCAAGAGAGGCGTCGCATGGAAGGACTCGGTGGCCAACTTCGTCCTGAACGGGCCGAAGGAGACGGCGCGTCTGTCCGACGACCTCATGAGCGGCCGGTACCGCGAGAGGCCGCACAAGTATTTTCGTATCACGAGCCCGAAGGAGCGGGAGATCATGAGCATCTCCTTCCGCGACCGTGTGTACCAGCGGAGCTTGAACGACGTGGCCATCTATCCCGCGATGAGCAGATCCTTCATCCGCGACAACTGCGCCTGCCAGAAGGGCAAGGGCACCGACTTCGCCAGGAAGCGCTGGAAGACGCACCTGCAGCGGTTCTTCAGGAAACACGGGCGGAACGGCTTCGTGCTGAAGCTGGACGTCAAGGGCTACTATCCGAACATGAGCCACGAAGAGGTCAAGCGCAAATTCGCAAGACACCTGGACCCGAACGTTTACGAGCGGGCTGCGGAGATCCTCGACGGCTTTCCCGGCGACAAGGGCTTCAACCCCGGTTCGCAGATCATCCAGATCGCCGGGATCTCCATCCTGGACGACCTCGACCACTATATCAAGGAGCGCCTCCGGGTGCGGTATTATATCCGCTATATGGACGACATGCTCCTGATCGGCGAGACGGCTGAACAGCTGGAGGAGTGGCGCAGGGAAATCGAGGAGCGGCTCGGAGCCATCGGCTTCCGGCTGCACCCAACAAAGAGCAGGATCATCCCGCTAACGCGGGAGATTGAGTTCCTCGGCTTCCGGTACCGGCTCACGCCGACTGGGAAGGTGGTCATGATCCTGGACCCGGCCAGAGTGAGGGCCGAACGCAAGAAGCTCGTGCGGCTCGTCCGGCTGGCCAGGGAGGGCAAGATCACCCGCGAGAAGGTCGATCAATGCTACAGCTGCTGGCGCAACCATGCCTCAAAGGGAAACTCGTGGCACCTACTGCAGAAAACCGACAAATTCTACCGAGACCTGTGGAGGGATGAAAATGGCAATCGATGTAATGCACGGCCCGACGGCGAAGCTGTTTCGAGACAGCAACCGGATGGGCAGACAGATCAATGAGGAGCAGGCGGTCACATCCATCGCCTTCGTGGTGCTGGCGGAGAGCGGCCAGATCGACGGCGGGACTGCCGGGGAACACGCGGAGCTCTTCGAGGAGTGGGCCGTGGGCATCAGTTACCCGGTCGGCGCTCTGAGAAATTACGAGGGCAAGCTCTACAAGTGCGTGCAGGCGCACACGTCGCAGGCCGACTGGACGCCGGACGTAGTGCCCGCCCTGTGGGTGCTCGCGGCCGACCCGGCGGAAGAGTGGCCCGAGTGGCAGCGGGTCTACGGCGCTCACGACGCCTATCCGAAGGGAGCCAAGGTAAGCCATCAGGGCAAACACTGGATCTCTGACATGGATGGCAACGGCTTCGAGCCGGGCGTCGCCGGCTGGACGCTGCAGCCTTAAAGGGCGCAATAAATCAGCAAGACAACAGCAGCGCGGCCCGGACGGTAAGGGGCCGGTTTGCTAAACCGAGGCAGGATGAGAGTCCTAAGGGGTTCGACTCCCTTGCGCTGCGCCAATCAATCATAGGAGGATCCTATGGCTAAGAAAGATATAGAGCAAAAAACAAATTGTCCGGCGAGAGAATTCGCTTGTTCGTGGTGCCCGTTCAACAATTACTGCGACCAAAGAAAGCGAGAAAGAGCCCATGGCTAAGAAAGCAGGAGTATCCATACAGCGGACGATCTACTCCACGTTCCGGGGGGCGGACTTCTCTACGGATCCGTCCCTGGTGGAGCGGTACAGATCTCCGCTGTGCACGAACATCATAGCCGACGGCGGCGGTATGCCGCAGAAGCGCTGCGGCTGGAGGGCGATCCATACTCTGGAAGGCAGGGTGAATGGTATCTTCTCCGCACCGTTCAGCGGCAGCACCAAGATGCTGGCGCACGTGGGCACAAAGCTGTATTGCTTCGACGATACGGATACGGCGCCTATACAGCTGGCCACGGGCCTGCCCGATCAGAAGAGCCGCAGCGCGTATATGAACGGCAAGCTCTGGATCGTCACCGGCAACGGGTACTATGTCTACAACGGATCCACGGCGAGCAAAGTATCTGCGGCTTCGGATGTTTATGTGCCGACCACGGTCATCACCAGGATGCCGACGGGCGGCGGCGTGAGCTACGAAGACATCAACATGCTGACGCCCTACCGGAAGAACGCCTTCCAGACGGACGGCAGTGCGAAGACCTTTACCCTGGACAGCTCCATAGATCTCTCGGGTACCGTGACCTGCTGGGTGTGGGGCGTGGAGACCGTGCCGGATGCCATGGACCGCGCGAACGGGACGGTGACATTGTCTACGGCGCCGGCGGCTCCGGACGCCGGACAGGCAGACG
>JAIKZT010000123.1 GCA_024682015.1 Clostridia bacterium | reverse complement strand
CACGTCGGAGTGGTCGGGATCGACCGCGTAGGGCACGCCGAAACCGGTGTGACCCGTCGTGCAGCTCTTCTTGTTGAAGGCGCTGTCGGAAGCCATGTGCAGGCCCGTGAGGTCGATGGAAGCCGCGACGCACTTCGTGTTCGTGGCGCCCGCCTTGATGAGGCCTCTGGCGGTACCGGTCAGCATGCCGCCGCCGGCGGACGTGCAGACGACCACCGCGGGATCCTTGCCGAACTTCTCTCTGCACTGCATCGCGATCTCGTAGCCGAGGGTCTCGACGCCGGCGATGCCGAACGGGGAGTACAGGGAAGCGTTGAAGTAACCGGTGTCTTCCAGGATGGACAGGAAGGTGTAGAACAGTTCGGGACCGACGGTCAGCTGAACGACTTCAGCGCCGAGGGCTTCGCACTTCCTGGCCTTCTCGATGATCTCGGGCTGGCCGACGCCGTGGGAGTCGAAGCACTCCTGGACGATGATGCACTTCAGGCCCTGCATGGCAGCCTGGGAAGCGACGGCAGCGCCGTAGTTGCCGGACGTGGCAGCCATGACGCCCTTGTAGCCGAGCTTCTTGGCGGTCGCGACCGCGCAGGCGGCTCTTCTGGCCTTGAAGGAACCGGAGGGGTTGGCGGCTTCATCCTTGGCCAGGATGGTGGCGCCGTAGCCGGGCTTCGCGTACTTTCTCGCCAGCTTCGTGATGTTGTTCAGCACGAGGATCGGGGTGTTGCCGACGCCGGTGAGGGCCTGGATGCGCTCGACTTCATCGATGGTGTAGCCGGTGGAAGCCATCAGGCGCTCGTAATCGAATGCCATCTTGCCGGACTCGAACTGATCGTAGTCCAAGCCGAGGGCCTTCTTCATGATCTCGTTGTTTCTTCCCATGACGGAAGCGTAGTCTTTAGCCAGTGCCATTATTCTTCACCTCCGTACATGATCTCTCTCAGCTGGCGGTCGATCTGAATGAGTTCGGGAACGAACTTGCCGTAGCTGTGCGTGTAATAGGGGTTGACCTCCACGAGGGTGCCGTGCTCGATGCGGTTCGTCGCGGTCTCGATCTCGACCTCGTCGCCGATCTCAGCATCTGCCAGCAGGCTGCCCTTGACCCACATCTCCAGGGGGACCTTGGCGGTATCCGCGGGGACGTTGGGGTTTCTGTCGCTTGCGGGGAGCACTTCTCTGTGGATGCGCACCCAATCACCTTTTTTTGCCATTTTTAATCTCCTTCAATATTGGGAGCGGTCACCGCAAGGGTGACCGCCTCCAAATAACTTTCCTTGCGTAAGAACTACTTAACGATCTTCTTGTCTTCTCTGATGAGGTTGCGGAAGTCGCCCATGATAGCTCTGGGAATGGGCAGGTCGATCATGGTCTTGAGGCCGGCTTCGGCGTTGATGACCATGGGGATCATGTTGACGCACATGGCGATGGTGCCAAGGCCACCTTCGATCTCCGGGCTGTTGCAGAGGTTGACGTTCGGGGTGCCCTTGATGATGACGTAGTCACCGGTCTGGACGCCGACCTGCTCGGGCTCGATCTGCTGCGGGTGATCCATGTGTACGGGGATGCCGTTGGAGAGCTTGGCTTCCGCGGTCATGGCGACGCCAGCGCAGGAACCGGCGGCTGCGAAGCCGTAGGGGCTCTTTCTGTCGACGTCGGTGGTGATCGGGTTCATGTCCTGAGCGAACTCAGCGACTTCCAGGCCCATGCCTTCGGCCATCATGCCGACGGATTCAGCGAAACCGACGTGGCCGGACATGGTGTGGTTGGCCTTTCTCTTCTGGAATTCCTCGACGGAGATGCCGATGCCCTGCTCTTCCATGACGACGGGGCCGAACGGGGACAGGGAGTTGACTCTTCTGGAGGTGATCTCCTGAACGTCAGTCAGAACGCCGGTCATGACCAGAACGAGCAGGTCCATGATGTGGCCGGGGTTAACGCCGGTGCCCAGAACGGTGACGCCGTTCTTCTTGGCGACTTCGTCGAGCTTGGCGGCCAGTTCGGGCTCCTGAGCCTTCGGATAGGACATTTCCTCAGCGGAAGTGATGACGTTGATGCCCTGCTCCATGATGTAAACGAGCTTGTCGTACGCATTTCTGGTGAAGGAGTCAGTGCAGAGAAGCACGATGTCTGCAGCGCCGGGCTTGATGACATCTTCATAGGAGCCGATGATGACGTCCTTGCGGTCGCCCTTTTCGGTCTTGATGTAATCAAACATGGACTTGCCGATCTTGGCGCCTCTGCCGACTGCGCCAACGATCTCAACGCCTTCCTTCCGGAGAAGCATGTCGGCCATACCGCCGCCCATAGCGCCCAGACCCCAGATAATTACTTTAACTTTTTCCATTCCTGTTTCCTCCTTGCTTGCTGCAAACGCGCAGGCGCCAGCCTGCGCAAGTTTAAACGGTTTACGCCTTATATGTTAAGCAAATATCATGCCAAACCATATGTGGCGCTTAAACCCGCGAAAAAGCCCATATTTGGGGGGTTCGGGCTTCGGATAGGGATAAAATGCCGCAAATATTTTGGCATATTCCGCAAGCAATTTTGCGTTAAATATGTCTTTGACCCGTCCATCCCCCGCAGCCCTTGAAAATACCGCAAAAAGAAAGGCGGCAAGTGCAAATATTTTTGCGGCTGCCGCTCTTATCTTACCGTATGAACGCCTTAGGGGCGCCTTCGCGCCTACTCTTCCGCCCTGCGGATCTCCACCAGGTTGGAGTGCTGCGGATTGCCCTTCGCCAGGGGCGTCGGCCGGCAGATCGCCAGCGTGTTGATGTTGCCGCGCACGTCCGTTCCATCCGCGTCCGCCTTATGCCAGGCACCCTGGGGCATGCTGGCGACGCCCTCCATGATCTGATCCGACAGCTTCGCGCGTATGCGCACGCGACCCCGGTCGTTGTAGACCTCGACCACCGCGCCGTCTTCGATGCCGCGCGAGGCGGCGTCCCGCGGGTTCATCCAGACCGCGTGGGGCTCCAGATCCTCCATCCACGGGGCGATATCGCCCACGGAATGGTAACGCCGCTTCGTATGGGAGCCGATCAGTTGGATGGGATAGCGCTCCTTCACCGGGTCACCTACGCCTTCGAAGGCGGCCTGATGCTTGGGGATGGGCGGAATGTCCTCTTCCTCCAGCGCCTTCAGGGCGGGCGAGTAGATCTCGATGCGCCCGCTGGGCGTGGGGAAGGGATGCGCGGCCGGGTCCGCCGCTTCGAGCGCGAAGGCCACGTGATGGTTGCGCCTTTCGTGGCGGAAGATGCCCTTCTCCGCGAATTCCTCGAAGGGCGGCAGGTCCGGCTCCTTAGCCCGCGTGCGTTCGTAGAGCAGTTTGTTCCACTCGCGCACCGATCCGCAGCCTTCCGAAAAGTCCGCGATGCCCAGGCGGTCCGCCAGTTCTTTCAGCCAGTCGAACTCGAAGCGGCTCTCGAACAGGGGCTCGACGCACTGGTTGCCGTAGAGCAGGTAATCGCCGTCTCCCCAGGGACCGGCCATGCTCTCGCATTCGAAGAGGGACGCCCCGGGCAAAAGCAGGTCCGCGTACCGGGCGCTGGGGGTCATGAACAGGTCCGAGACCACGATGAATTCGCACTTGCTCTCGTCCTTCAGGATCTCCTCCGTGCGGCGCACGTCGCTGTGCTGGTTGATCAGGATGTTGCCGCCCAGGTTGAACAGCAGCTTGATGTCGCTGTCCAGCGTCTCCCGGCCTTTGATGTGCTCTCCTCTTTTCGTAAATGCGTGACCCCGCAGAATGGCGTCGCTCCAGAGGAACACGGAGATGCTGCCGCCGTAGGGATTCTTCGGCAGGCTCAGGATGGGCCGTTCGTGCCGCCCGCCGTAGCCCCGCGCGCCGGCCGCGCCGCCCAGGACCCCCACGTTTCCCGTGAGGCAGGCCAGCGCCGTGATGCTTCGCACGATCTGCTCGCCGTTCGCGTTGCGCTGCACGCCGTTGCCGGGCAGGATGGCCGCCGGCTTCACACGCCCCAGCGCGTGAGCCAGCCAGAGGATGTCCTCTTCGCTCGTCCCGGTGATGGCGGACGCCCAGGCAGGCGTCTTGGGAACGCCGTCGAACCGGCCGAACACGTAATCCCGGTAGCTCTCTTCGCCTTCGGCGCCTTTCGGCATGGTGCCCGGGTCCATCCCCTGGCAGCAGCGGTCGATGAAGGCCTGATCCTGCAGCCCTTCCTCCCAGAGGACATAGGCGACGGCCGCCGCCAGCGCCGCGTCCGTGCCGGGCCGCACGCGGATCCACTTCGCCCCGCAGAACGCCGCCGTCTCGGTATACCGGGGGTCGATGACCACGATGGGCACGCCCTTTTCCTTCAGGTGGATCAGCACCTCCCGGGCGGTCTCGTTGAAGAGGGTCACGACGGGATTGTGACCCCACAGCACCAGCAGCTGCGTCTCTTTATATGTCAGATAGCCGCAGCCCGTATCGGCCGTGCCGTAGGAATAGGGAATGGCTGCCGCGGCCGCGGCGGAGCTGTACGTGTAGTGGTTGCCCAGGTAGCCGCCGCCCAGGGCCAGCAGCCGCTTGGCCATGCGGTCGCCCCGCAGGACGGAGGACACCCCCGTCGCGTAGTTCACGTACCGGCAGCCTGGGCCGTACTTTGCCGTGAGCGCGCGGATCTTCTCTTCCATCAGATCCAGGGCTTCGTCCCAGGAGATGCGGCGGAACTTGCCCTCGCCGCGCCTTCCCGTGCGGACCATGGGATAGCGAAGGCGCCTGGGGGTCAGGAAGATCTGCCGGTAGGCGTGGCCCTTGGCGCAGGGCTTTACGTCGCCGTCCGCGATGGACAGGACGCAGCCGTCCTCCACGCGGGCCATCAGCTGGCAGCGCCCGCCGCAGTTGCCGCGCCCGCAGATGGGCACGATACGGCCCAAAAGGAGGGGCTCTTCAGCGGAATGCGGCGCAGCGGAAAGGAATTCTTCGCTGGGCTTCTGTGCCTCGGCCCGCGCGCCTGCCGCAACGCATGCCTGCTCCTTCAGCAGAGACGGCAGTTCCCTGACGACGTGCGCCAGCATCCCTGCCAGCTTCTCGTAAAAGCCGCCACGGTATGCTTGAAGGCTTCGCGCCATCTCCGCGTAGAGAGGCTCCGCGATCTCCTCGAAAAAGCGCAGCGCATCGCCTGCGCGGCCTTCCGAAACCAGCCGCAGCAGAAACGCGGTCACGGGCCGCACGTCGTCGGGTGGCAGGCCTTTGGCCGGGTCAGACCCGAAGGCGCGGTACCAGCGGACGACCTTCAGCGTCTCGCGGTTTAAGAGCACGTCGCCTTCCCCCTTGCAGGCGGAGACCCACAGGGGCACGAAGATGTCCGCGTCCGTTCCATCGAAAACGGCGGAATATTGCTGCCAATATTCCGCCTCTTCGCTTTCAGGTCCGAACCACAGAAGGTCATTCAGTTGTTTCAGACGTTCAAAGTTCATCGTTTAATTGCAATGCTCCTTGGAATCTCAAAGAGCTTCGGTTCTTAGATCCGCGCTACGCCCGTCGCTCTCGCGGCTTCGGCAACAGCCTTGGCCACGGCCGGTCCGACTCTCTTGTCGAACGCCGCCGGGATGATGTAATCCGCGGACAGCTCTTCCGGGGAGACCAGGTCCGCCAGCGCCTTGGAGGCGGCCAGCTTCATCTCTTCGTTGATCTCGGAAGCTCTCACGTCGAACGTCCCGCGGAAGATGCCCGGGAACGCCAGCACGTTGTTGATCTGGTTCGGATAGTCGCTGCGGCCCGTGGAGATGACCTTGGCGCCCGCTTCCTTCGCTTCGTCCGGGAAGATCTCCGGCGTCGGGTTCGCGCAGGCGAAGATGATGGCGTCCTTGTTCATCGTGCGGACCATGTCCTTCGTGAGCGTTCCGGGAGCGGAAACGCCGATGAAGACGTCCGCGCCCTTGATGGCGTCGGCCAGGGTGCCCTTGCACATCTCGGGGTTCGTCTTCTCCGCCATCTGTTCCTTGACCGGGTTCATGCCCTTTTCGCGGCCCTTGTAGATCGCGCCCGTGCGGTCGCACATGATGACATTCTTAGCGCCGGCCGTCAGCAGCAGCTTGACGATGGCGATGGCAGCAGCGCCGGCGCCGCTCGTGACGATCTTGACGTCCTCGAGCTTCTTGCCGACGACCTTCAGCGCGTTGGACAGGCCGGCCAGGGTGATGACGGCCGTGCCGTGCTGGTCATCGTGGAAGATGGGGATGTCGCACTTCGCCTTCAGCTTTTCTTCGATCTCAAAGCATCTCGGTGCCGCGATGTCCTCGAGGTTGATGCCGCCGAAGGAACCGGACAGCAGGTAAACGGTGTTGACGAACTCGTCCACGTCCTTCGTCTTGATGCACAGAGGGAAGGCGTCTACGCCGCCGAACGCCTTGAACAGCACGCACTTGCCTTCCATGACGGGCATGCCCGCTTCGGGGCCGATATCGCCGAGACCCAGAACGGCACTGCCGTCCGTGATGACCGCGCACAGGTTGTGGCGCAGCGTGAGGTCGTAGCTCTTGTTGATGTCCTTCTGGATCTCCAGGCAGGGCTGAGCGACGCCCGGGGTATAGGCCAGGGACAGGTCGTCCTTCGTTTCTACGGGTACCTTCGTGATGACTTCGATCTTGCCCTTCCACTGCGCGTGGAGCTTCAGGCTTTCTTCTGCATAATTCATGATCGTGTTTCTCCTTTTCTTATGTGATCCGTTAGAGCGGGTAATCCTTTTCCATCTTCTCGATTGCCGCTTTCTTGAGACTATGATACACGCTGTTTCCTTCGCTGTCCATTCCAACTACGAGCGGGCCGAAGTTTTCGACTTCCAGATCCCACAGCGCTTCGGGCATGCCCAGTTCGAAGTACGTGACGTCCTTCACGGCCTTGACGCCCTGCGCCAGCTTGGCGGCGCAGCCGGGCGCGGCCTGCAGGTAGACATAGCCGTATTTCGCGCACGCGGCCAGGGTATCGTCGCCCATGCCGCCCTTGCCGATGATGAGCTTCGCGCCCATCTTGCCGACCATTTCAGCGTAGGGTTCCATGCGGATGGAGGTCGTGGGGCCGATCAGCTGCAGCTTCCAGCTGCCGTCCGGCTGCTTCAGGCAGACGGGGCCGGCGTGGAAGATCGCAGCGCCTGCAAAATCCTTGGGAAGCGGGTCACCGCTCTCCAGCAGAGCCTTGTACTTCAGGTGCGCCATGTCCCGGGAGGTGAAGATATGGCCGGATACGTAGACCACATCGCCCAGTTTCAGTCCCCTTGCTTCGCTTTCCGAAACGGGAGTCGTAAGTTTGTATTCTTTCATGTCTGCGCCCTCCTACAGAAGTTTCTCGACTCTGCCGTCGTTATAGATGCGAACGCCCGCGCGCCGCGCGACCCAGCAGTGGAAGTTGATCGCCACCGGGCAGATGGCCGTATGCGTATGCGCGCGTTCCATCTTGACCGCCAGGCAAACGGTGTCGCCGCCGGTGCCCGCCGCGCCGATGCCCAGCGAGTTGATCTCGTCCTTCAGTTCCTTTTCCAGCGCCGCCAGCTGCGGATCCGGGTTCACGTCGTCCCATCTGCGGGTGCTGATTGCCTTGCGGCTCATCTTGGCGCACATGTCCATCTGGCCGCCGATGCCGATGCCGATGCCGAAGGGCGGGCAGGGTTTGCCGCCGGCGTTGATCGCCGTCTCGATGATGAAGCGCTTGAGCCCTACCAGGTCCTTACCCAGCTTGGCCGGGGTCATGATCTGGATCGCGTTGCCCAGCTCCGCGCCGCAGCCCTTGAAACTGATGATGAAATCGACGTATTCCTGGCCGGGATTGTATTCGAATTCCACGTTGGGAACGCCCTTGCCGGTGTTGTTGCCGGAGTTCTCTCTCGTGAGCGGATCGACGATGCTGGGGCGCAGATAGCCCTTCTTCGTCGCTTCGCCGAGCGCTTCCATGATGGTGGACTTGATGTCGTGAGGCAGGTTGCCGTCTCCGAAGGAAAGCCAGCTCGTGGGATAGCCCGGGGACTGGCAGACGCCCTTGTCCGCCGCCTTGGCGATGCTCAGATTTTCCAGCATGGCCGAGAGCATGCTCTGCGCCGTCGGATTCGTCTCCTTGGCAAGCGCCTCCTCCAGGAGGCCTTTTACGTCGTCGGAGATGCCGGTGACCGCGCGAATGATCGCGTCGTGGATCTCCTGTTTGATGAGTTGTTCGTTCATTTGATCACCTCTGCTACTGTATGCCATCGAAGAGCAAGCCCGCGTCTTCGAACGTGTCCAGTTTTTTTATGTTCTCCGCGAGCCTGTCCGCGGCTTTTCTGCCGATGACGGGATCCGCCAAGCCGTGGAACTTGCTCTCCGCGATGTCCCAGCTGAAGGGATTGCGGCTGTCGCCGAGCGGATAATCCACGGTCTTCTTCAGCACGCGGCCGTCCTTCAGCGAAACTTCCAGCGTGTGCGTCCAACGGGCCGGATCTTCTTCGAACCCTTTTTGGATCGCCGGGTCCAGGACCACGTCGATGCTGTCCATGAGCGCGCGCGCCTCGGGGCTGCCCGTCTTTTCGGGCGTAAACACGTTTCCGGACACCTCGCCGTAAAGCAGCGCTGCGGCCAGGCAGTACTGAATGCTGAATTTATAAGCGTAAGGCGTCTTCGGCGCCTCGTTGCTCGCCGTGTTGATCGCCACCTGGTACGTCTTGTCCACGATGCGGTCCACATCCCCGGCCTTGATGCCGTACTCGTCGATGAGCTGCAGGATCGCGTAGTTGGCCGAGTGGATGTGCCGGCAGCAGGCGTAGGGCTTGAAGGAGTTGTTGTCCAGCTCGTAGACGCCCTTTTCCAGGCCGCGGGTGATGGCCGCCTCGTCCGCTTCGGGGTTCAGGGCCTTCAGGAAGCCTTTCTTTCCCTCCAGGATCTTGCTGGCGCCGGTAAAGCCAAGCTTCGCCAGCCTTGCGGACCGGATGCCGCACAGCGTGCCATTTGCCGTGTGCAGCGATTTGCTCATGGATCCGTCGTCCAGGAACTCCCACAGGCCGGCCGCCTGCGTTCCGGCGGAGCCGAACGCCTGCAGCATCTGCTCCTTCGAAAGGCCCAGCAGCTTTCCGGCCGCCGCCGCGGAAGCGTATGCCCCGCAGACGCCCGTCGTGTGCCAGAACCAGTACGCGCCGGGGTTGATCGCCTGGCCGATCCGGGCCGCGGCTTCATAGCCGGCTGCGATGGCCGCGATCACGTCCCGGCCGGACGCGCCCATCTCCTCTCCGATGGCCAGCGCCGCGGGGATCGTGATGGTCCCCGGGTGCGTGATGGACGTATTGTGCACGTCATCCACGTCCAGCAGGTGGCTGCAGGCCGCGTTGTAAGCGGCCGCGGATTCCGTGTCCGCGCGGTGGAAGCCCTTGCGCCACATGGGAATGCGTCCGTTCGCGCCGCTGCCTGCGGCGAAATAGTCGGACCAGATGCGGCCTACTGCGTTCTCGCTGCCCGCGATTGCGGCACCCATCAGGTCGATGACGCACAGCTTCGCGTAGTCCACCGTGTGGGCGGAAAGATCTTCAAAACGGATGTCCGACAGGAAATCCGTCAGCTGTTTCGTGCTCATGGTTAAGCCATTTCCTCCGGATGGAACACTTCATCGAACCGCTCCGCGGTCAGGAAACCGAGCGCGACGCAGGCTTCCTTCAGGGAAGTGCCTTCCGCATGGGCTTTCTTGGCCACCTTGGCGGCGTTTTCATAGCCGATGTAGGGGTTGAGCGCGGTCACCAGCATGAGAGAACGGTGCAGGTTCTCCGCCATCTTTTCCTTGTTCGCCCGGATGCCGCAGACGCAGCGGTCGTTGAAGCTCGCGATGCCTTCCGCGAGCAGCTTCACGGACTGCAGGAAATTGTAGGCGCAGACCGGCATGAACACGTTCAGCTCGAAGTTGCCCTGAGAGGCAGCCATGCCGACGGCCACGTCGTTGGCCATCACCTGGACGGCCACCATGGTCATGGATTCGCACTGCGTCGGGTTCACCTTGCCGGGCATGATGGACGAACCGGGTTCGTTCTCCGGGATGAAGATCTCGCCCAGGCCGCAGCGGGGGCCGGATGCCAGCCAGCGGATGTCGTTGGCGATCTTCATCATGTCCGCCGCGAGAGCCTTCAGCGCGCCGTGCGCGAAGACCATGGCGTCCTTGGCGGTGAGCGCGTGGAACTTGTTGCGCTCGGTGGTGAAGTCCATGCCGGTGATGGCGGAGACCTGCCGCGCGACTTCCTCGTCGAAGCCCTTGGGCGCGTTCAGGCCGGTGCCAACGGCCGTGCCGCCGAGCGCCAGCTCCTTGATGCCGGGCAGCGCCAGCTTCAGCATGCCTTCGCACTTGATCAGCATTTCCTTCCAGCCGCTGATCTCCTGGGAGAAGCGCACGGGCACCGCGTCCTGCAGGTGCGTGCGGCCGGTCTTGACGATGTCCTTGTTCTCCTCTTCGAGGCGTTCGAACGTGGCGATCAGCTTCTCCATGGAGGGCAGCAGATCCTTCTCGATGGCCCTCGCCGCCGCGATGTGCATGGCGGAGGGGAAGGTGTCGTTGCTGCTCTGGGACATGTTCACGTCGTCGTTGGGGTGCAGGATCTTCTCCCCGGCGATCTCGTTGCCGCGGTTCGCGACGACTTCGTTCACGTTCATGTTGGACTGCGTGCCGCTTCCCGTCTGCCAGACGGACAGGGGGAATTCGCCGTGCAGCTTTCCTTCCATGATCTCGTCGCAGGCCTGGCTGATGGCGGCGAGCTTGGCATCGGTCATCTTCTCAGGCTTCAGCATGTGGTTCGTGATCGCGGCCGCTTTCTTCATCACGCCGAATGCGCTGACGATCTCGGCCGGCATGGTCTCGATGCCAATGGGGAAGTTTTCAAGGCTTCTCTGCGTCTGCGCGCCCCAGTAGCGGTCTGCGGGGACCCGGACTTCGCCCATGGAATCGTGTTCGATCCTGTACTCCATTGATTGATTCTCCTTTTTTCGTTGACTAATGTGGAAAAAGGGCTGTCCCAGCTTTGCCGGCCAGCCCTTGGTGTTGCTTTATAACCCGTTGATCTCCTTCACGTTGTGGCAGGCCACGAAGTGGTTTGGCAGGACCTCCTCCAGCGCGGGGTTCTTCTCGAAGCACGCCGGCGTCGCGTAATTGCACCGCGGGGCGAACCGGCACCCCGGCTTCGGATTGATCGGCGAGGTCAGCTCTCCCTTCAGGATGATCCGCTGCCTGTTCTGGTGGATGCTCGCCCGCGGGATCGCGGAGAGCAGCGCCTTCGTGTAGGGATGCAGCGTGGAGACGAACAGCTCCTTGCCGTCGCTCAGTTCGACCATCTGGCCCAGGTACATGACCATGATCTTGTCGGAAATGTGCTTGACCACGGACAGGTTGTGGGTGATGAACAGATAGGACAGGTTCTGCTTTTCCTGCAGGTCCTGCATCAGGTTGAGGATCTGCGCCTGGATGGATACGTCCAGCGCGGAGACCGGCTCATCGCAGACGATGAAGCGCGGTTCGAGAGCCAGGGCTCTGGCGATGCCGATGCGCTGGCGGCGTCCGCCGTCCAGTTCGTGGGGGTAGGAGTTGATGAAGCGCTGGTCGAGTCCGACGAGGTCCATCAGTTCCTTGACCCGCACATCCCGGTCGTTTCCTTCCGTGAACATGCCGTAGATCTGCAGCGGTTCGGCGATGGTGTCGCCGACCGTCATGCGGGGATTCAGGGACGCGTAGGGGTCCTGGAAGATGATCTGCATCTCCTTGCGCAGTTCGTGGAACTTCGCCTTGGATACGTTCGTGATGTTCTCTCCGTCGAACCAGATCTCGCCTTCCGTCGCGTCGTGCAGCCCGAGGACCGTGCGGCCCAGCGTGGACTTGCCGCAGCCGGATTCGCCGACTACGCCGAGGGTCTCGTTTTCATCCAGCGTGAACGTTACGTCATCCACCGCGTGGAGAGCGCCGTTCGCCGTCTTGAAGTATTTCTTCAGATTCTTTACTTCCAACAGATGAGACATGCCTAACCCTCCTTCGCAAAGCGGTGGCACTTGATGAAGTGCCCTTCGCCGACTTCATGGCTGACGGGATTCGCCGTTTTGCAATGTTCGTCCGCGTACTTGCAGCGCGGGCAGAAATTGCAGCCCTCCGGCAGGTTCATCGGGTCGGGCATCAGGCCTTCGATCGGGGTCAGGCGGTCCGTCTCCACGTCCAGGTTGGGGATGGCGCCGAACAGGCCCACCGTGTACGGATGGTGCTGCTCGCCGTCGAAGATGTCCTCGAGCGTGCCGTATTCCACGATCTCGCCCGCGTACATGATGCCGACCTTGTCGCACATCTCCGCGACGACGCCCAGGTCGTGCGTGATGAGGATCATGGAGGTCTGCAGGTCGTTCTTCAGCTTGATCATCATTTCGATGACCTGCGCCTGGATCGTCACGTCCAGAGCCGTCGTAGGCTCATCCGCGATGAGCAGTTCCGGGTTGCAGGCGAGCGCGATGGCGATGACCACGCGCTGCTTCATGCCGCCGGAGAACTGGTGCGGATAGTCGGTGATGCGTTCCGCGTTGATGCCGACCAGCTCCAGCATTTCGCAGGCCTTGCGTTCGGCTTCGGCCTTCGACAGCTTCTGGTGCAGGCGGATGACCTCCGTGATCTGCTCTTCCACGGTCTTGACCGGGTTGAGGGAGGTCATGGGATCCTGAAAGATCATGGAGATGCGGCCGCCGCGGATCTTGCGCATATCCTTTTCGCGCAGGGTCCGCAGATCCTTGCCTTCGAAGAAGATCTCGCCGTTCTTGATGACCCCGGGAGGATCCGGAACGAGGCGCATGATGCCCAGGGCGATCGTCGTCTTGCCCGCGCCGGTCTCGCCGACCAGGCCCAGCGTTTCGCCCTTCTCGAGCTTGAGGTTGACGTCGTTGACCGCTTCCACGCAGCCGGCGTCCGTCTCGTAATGGATCGTAAGGTTCTTGATATCGAGCAAACTCATGGCCAGGCCTCCTATCTCTTCAGGCGCGGATCCAGCGCGTCGCGCAGACCGTCACCGATCAGGTTCATCGACAAAACGGCAATAAAGATGAAAAGGCCGGGATACAGGACCATGTAGCCGTAATCGCGGAAATACGTGCGGCCGAAGGACAGCATGGCGCCCCACTCGGGGTTCGGGGGCTGGATGCCCAGACCGACGAAGCTCATGGAAGCGGCGGAGATGATGGCTCTGCCGACGCCCATGGAAGCCTGGACGATCAGGCCGGACAGGGAGTTGGGGATGATGTGCTTGGCGATGATGCGGGCGTCGCTCGCGCCGATGGCCGTCGCCGCCTCCACGAATTCCTGCTGTTTGATGGACAGGATGGAGGAGCGCAGGATGCGCGCGTAGTTCGGAATGCTGGAAATGCCCACGGCGATCATGGTGTTGATCAGTCCGGGCCCTAAGGCCGCGCAGATGGAGATCGCCAGAATGATGCTGGGGATGGCCATGATGATGTCGACGATGCGCATCAGGATGTCGTCCAGCACGCCGCCGTAATATCCGGAGATGGCGCCGACCAGGCCGCCGATGACGAGGCCGATGCCGACGGAGATGAAACCGATGGTCAGCGACACGCGGCTGCCGTACAGCAGGCGGCTGAGGATATCGCGGCCGAGGTTGTCCGTGCCGAGCAGGTGTTCCTTGCTGAACCGGATGAGCGTCGCGCTGTAGTCCTGGTCGTCGTAGCCGTAGGGGGCGATGACCGGAGCCAGAATGGCCGCGATGATCAGGATGAAGATGATGACAAGGCCGGCGACTGCCAGCTTGTTCTTTTTGAATCTGCGCCAGACTTCTTTCGCCTGGGAGTTCTTTTTCGGAGCTGCTTTCACTGTATTATTAGCCATTGGCTGCCGACTCCTTTCCCGGTTCCCTGACGAATTCGTTCTTCGTCTTGCGCACGCGCTTCTTGCCGCTGTACAGGGACTTGATCCGCGGATCGATGAAGGCGTAGAGGATGTCGATGAGCAGGTTCACGATGCTGAACGAGAGGGCGATGACGAGGACGCCACCCTGTACGACCGGATAGTTCAGGTTGCCGATGGCGTTCGTCATCAGCATACCGATGCCCGGGATCGCGAAGACCTGTTCGGAAATGATGGAACCGCCCATGCCTCTGCCGAACTGCATGCCCAGGACCGTAACGATGGGGATGAGGGCGTTCGGAAGTTCGTGGCTGAAGATGACCTTCATCTCGGACTGGCCCTTCGCTCTGGCCGTACGGATGTAGTCCTGGCGGACGACATCGAGCATGGCCGAACGCGTCTGCCGCATGACGTTGGACGCCTGGACCAGGCCTACGGTGAGAGAGGGCAGCACCCAGTATTTCGGACCGTAGAAGCCGGAGGACGGGAACCATCCCAGACCGACGGAGAACCAGATGATGAACATCAGGCCCAGCCAGAACGACGGCACGGATATGCCGATGAGGGCGATGACGCGGGACACGTTGTCGAACCAGGTATATTGTTTTACGGCTGAAACGATGCCGAACAATATGCCCACGATGGCGCCGACGATGCAGGCCAGCGTCGTGAAGAGCAGGGTCGTCGGGAAGCGCTCGAAGATCTCCTTCGCGACAGGCTGTTTCGTCGTGTAGGACGTGCCCAGATCGCCGTGCAGCAGATTCCAGACGTATTTGACGTAGCGCACGAGGAAGGGATCGTTCAGTCCCAGATCGTCCCGGAGTTCTTCCAGCTGTTCCGGCGTGGCATCCGGACCCAGCATCTGAACGGCGGGGTCACCGGGCGAAAGGGACAGCATGACGAAGATGACCAGCACCACGCCGAGCATGACGGGGATCATCATCAGAAGCCGTTTGAATATGTATCGCAACATGGCTGATTACGCTGCCGGCAAAGCAGGCAGTCAACTCCTTTCGATAGAAAAAGTCCTGAGAGTCCATAGAATTGCTATGAACCCTCAGGACGTTAGGATCAGCTGTTAATTTGCTTCAACAAGCACGTTCAGCAGGGAGAAGTCCGGCTGGTTCGTCGGGCTGGGCTGCAGGCCTTCCACGTTGGCGCCCGTAGCGTAAACTCTCTGGCTGACGCAAAGAGGAATAACGTTGTTCAGATCCCAGGCGTACTGCTGGAGTCTCTCGTATTCAGCCTGTCTGGCGGCGTCGTCCGTGATGGTCTTGGCAGCCTTCAGAGCGTCTACGAATGCCATGTCGTCGGTCCACGCATAGGTCGTGGTCTTCTCGAAGTTGAGGAACATGGATTCGGGCAGACCGCAGGCGCAGGTGTAGGTGGTGATGCAGATCGGGGTCTGACCCTTGGAGTTGTTGGTGGTCAGAGTCGCGTTCTCGAGGATCTCAACGGAAGCGTTCAGGCCGATGGCGTTCCACATGTTGCAGATCATTTCTGCGGCGGTGCCGACTTCGTTGCCCTTGGCGACGTTGATGACGAGCGGGGTGCTCATGTCGAAACCTTCGGCGGCGAGGATGGCCTTGGCACCGTCCGGATCGTAGGCGGTCTTGGACTCGTCTACAGCCTTATAGCCCCAGCAGGAGGGAGGCAGCAGGGAGTCTGCTCTGTCTGCGGTGACATAAGCGGTCTTGGTGATGGCTTCGGTGTTGATGGCCATGTGCAGCGCTCTTCTGACTTCCGGCGTGAAATACGGGAAGTTCGCGCTGTTGATGACGAGCTGGTTCAGGGTAGCGCCCGGAACGGCAGTGATGGTGACGTTGGGGTTCTCGTCCAGTCTGGTCATATCGGTAGCGGCGATCTCGAGAGCGAGGTCGGCAGCACCGGTTTCAACTTCGATGGCGCGGGAAGCGTTCTCGGAGACGAATCTCAAGGTGAGCTTGGAGAAGGTCGGCTTGGCTTCTTCATTCCAGTAATTCTCGTTGCGGGAGAATTCGATGGAGTCGCCGGCGGTCCACTTGTCAACGATGAGTCTGCCGCTGCCTACCGGCGTACGGCTGTATTCGTCGCCCATCTCTTCGATGGCTCTCTTGCAGACGATGCTGGCGCGGCCGTGAGTGAGGGTGGCGATGGCGCCGGGATACGGCTGCTTGGTGACGATGTCGATGGTATACGGGTCAACGACCTTGCAGGCTGCCGCGTCAAACGGATCGAGTGTGGCGGCGGAGTAGGAGCTCTCGCAGCCTCTCTGCAGCGTGTAGAGGACGTCTTCGGCGGTCAGGTCGTCTCCGTTGGAGAACTTGACGCCTTCGTGGATCTTGACGCGCAGGGTGGTGTCGTCGATCCATTCCCAGGTCTCAGCCAGCTGCGGGGTGATGTTACTGTTCTCGTCCATGACGAACAGGCGGTCGAACACCTGGAAGTCGATGGTGAACTGCGTAACCATGTTCCCGTTGTGCGGGTCGATGCTCGCGGGTTCGGTCTTGCCGACGACTACGAGGTGATCCTTGGAGACGTACTTGGTCTCGGGCTCGGTGGTCGAGGGTTCGGTAGTCGCGGGCTCGGTGGTCGAGGGCTCAGTCGTGGCAGGCTCGGTCGTGGCAGGCTTGCTGGTGCAGGCCGTCATGCCGAAGACGAGCAGCATGGCCAGGAGCAGGGCGACCGCGCGGTTAAGCTTTGTGGTCTTCATGTTTTCCTCCTAAAGAAAGATAAAGGGATTTGAAATCCTTCGCAGGTACGCCTTAGTGGTATACCATTAGTGATGGTTGTAGTATACCGCTTTGCGCAATCCGTGTCAACCGCTGAAACCAATATATTTTCAAAGGTTGATTTTTCAATATATCGTCCTGTTTCACGAATGGTATTCCAATTTGCCGCCCGTTTTGCTATACTGTTTTTTGTCAACCGGCTTTTCAAGAGAAAAAAGGAGTGTTGCCCCGATGGAGAACAAAAAGCGGCAGTTGCTGGACAAAGTGGCGGAATTAGCCCCCACGTACTATCAGATCGCGGATTACATCTGTGATCATCCCGAACTCGGCTACGAGGAGTTTCTTTCCTCCGCGGCGCTGGAGGATCAGCTGGAAAAGGCGGGTTTCGAAGTGACCCGCGGCATTGCGGACATTCCCACGGCGTTCAAGGCCGTCTACAGCCACGGCGAAGGCGGACCGTCCTTCGGACTGCTCGTGGAATACGACGCCCTCGAGGGCATCGGCCACGCCTGCGGCCACCACATGCAGGGCCCTTCCCTGCTGCTGTGCGCGGACGCGTTCAAACAGGTCATGCAGGATGACCCCTACAGGCTCGTCGTCTACGGCACTCCCGCCGAAGAGACGTCTCCGGCGAAGCTCTTCATGTGGGAGCGCGGATGCTTCCGCGACATCGACGTGGCGCTGATGGTCCACGCGTCCTACGAGACAGCCTGCGACCTGAACTCCCTGGCGAAGGTCACCCTGAAGGTGACGTTCCACGGCAAGAACGCCCACGCGGCCATGTTCCCCGAAAACGGCAGAAGCGCCTTCGACGCGCTGCTGCTGACGTTCCAGGGCGTGGAATTCCTGCGCGAGCACGTGAC
>JAIKZT010000116.1 GCA_024682015.1 Clostridia bacterium | reverse complement strand
GAGGGGTTCGGCAACGGCAGCGTGATCCTCTGGAAAGGCAAGTATGACGAGGGCTTTACCGGCGTCCACGCGAACATGCAGGGGCACTATATCGCGAACTTTGAAAAGGCGACGAACGTCGGCTTCGGCGCGGTGCGGGAGCAGGCGCTGCAGATTCTCGCGGAGCACAAGGGAAAGATCATGGGCGACTGGGCGAAGAAGCATCTGTTCTACACCGCCGTCGTCCGGGTCTGCGACGCCGCGATCCTGCTCTCCCGGAGATACGCGCAGGCATGCCGGGAGAAAGCGGAGAGGACGGAGGACGCGGCGAGGAAAGCGGAACTGCTTCAGATGGCGGATTCGCTCGACTGGATCATGGAACATCCCGCGCGCACCTATTGGGAAGGCCTGCAGGTGCACGTCCTCTACGAGCTGATGCTGGTGACCGACGCGCAGCAGCACGGGCAGTCGATGGGCCGCGTCGACAAGCATGTCGGACGCCTCCTGGCGAAGCAGCTGGAGGAAGGAACAATCACACAGGAACAGGCACAGGAGTACACGGATGCGTTCATCCTGCGGCTTTGCGACATCATTACCGTGGACTGCACGGCGCTCAACAATCAGCGCGTGATCGAACTGAACAAAGCCGGGATGAACGCCTACATGGCGATCTACAGCGGCAAGACCGCGACGGGCGGCATCGTGCTGACGCTGGGCGGCTGCACGCCGGACGGGGAGGACGACTCCACGCCGGCGACGTACTGCTTCCTGCAGACCTACGGCAGGATGCACCTCACGGATCCGACGGTGGCGCTGCGCGTCCACAAAAAAACGCCGGACGATCTGTGGCGGCTCGCGATCGAATCGAGCAAGATCTGCGGCGGCATGCCGCAGCTGCAGAACGACGAGGTGATCGTGCCGGCGCTGGTCAAATGCGGCTTCAGCAACGAGGACGCCTACGACTACGGCATCGTCGGCTGCGTGGAGCCGGGCGGCAACGGAAACGAGTGGTCCGCCTCGGGCAACAACGGCGGCGACTCTGTGTGGGATATCATGGAGATCCTGCAGCTGGTGATCAACGGCGGCGTCAACCCCCGCACGGGAAAGATGGCGCTCCCGTGCAAGAAGCTGTACGAATACGAGAGCTTTGAGGAGATCAAGGAGACCTACGCCAAAGAGATGAAATACTGCATGGACTGGTCGGTCTCCTTTGCGTCGATGTATGAGCTTGCCTACTCGCAGAACTTCCCGTGCATCGTCGCTTCGACGATGATGGACGGGTGCATGGAGTCCGGAAAGGACGTGACGGAGGGCGGCGCCAAGTATAATCGGACCGGTATGACGGCCTGCGGGACGGCGAACGTGGCCGACGGCCTGATGGCGATCAAGAAGCTGTGCTTCGACGACAAGACGGTCACGCTCAGGGAGATGTACGACGCGCTGCACGCGAACTGGGAGGGCTACGAGGAACTCCGCGAGAAGGTCATCAACGAGGTCCCGCACTACGGCAACAACATCGAAGAGGTGGACGAACTGGCAGCCTGGGCGCTGGGGTTGTTCGCCAAGCTGATGAAGGAAGAGCGCGGCCCGCGCGGTTACTATTCCGGCGGCACCTTCACCGTGACGGCGCATATGTATTTCGGATCGATCCTCGGGGCGACGCCGGACGGCAGAAAGGCCGGGGAGCCGATCGCCGACGCCATCTCGCCGCGTCAGGGCTTCGACAAGAACGGCCCGGTCGCGTATCTGAGCAGCGCACTGAAGCTGCCGCATCTGGAGCTGGGGAACGGCGACGCGCTCAACATCCGCTTCTCGCCGACCACGGTCAGCGGCGACGTGGGAGTGGATAAGCTCAAGACCGTTATCCAGACCTACTTCAAGCTGGGCGGGATGCAGGTCCAGTTCAACGTCGTGGGAACGGAGGAGCTCCGCGCGGCGCAGGCCGACCCGCTGGCGCACAAGGATCTGGTCGTCCGGATCGCGGGCTTCTCGACCTACTTTGTGACGCTCAGGGAAGCCATCCAGAACGACTTTATCACGCGGACGGAGCAGGCGCTGTAATTTGCATACCCATTCGTGCCGGCGGGAACCGATTCCCGCCGGCACCGTCATGTTGCGGCGGATGGCACAAGCGCTTGACATTTTATATGGGATAGAATAAACTGAAATATGTATATATGTATGAACGCACCGCACGGCGGTGCTGCGACCGGGATAGAAAGGAGAAGCATCCTATGTTTGAATTTGCACCCGTATCGGACCGCATCAAGGACCTGCGTGAAAAACGCGACGTGTTCACGCATGGAGAGTGCA
>JAIKZT010000047.1 GCA_024682015.1 Clostridia bacterium | reverse complement strand
GCGGCGAGACGCTGGGCATCATCGGGCGAAACGGCTCGGGCAAGAGCACGCTGCTGAAGCTTATCTCCCGCGTGACCGCGCCAACGACGGGCACCATCGATATCTGGGGGCGGGTCAGCTCCCTGCTGGAAGTGGGAACGGGCTTCAACCTGCAGATGACGGGGCGCGAGAACGTCTACCTGAACGGTGCGATCCTCGGCATGAGCAAGGCGGAGATCATGGAGAACATGGACTCCATCATCGAGTTCTCCGAAATCGCGGACTTCATCGATACGCCGGTAAAGCGCTATTCGTCCGGGATGAAGGTAAAGCTCGGTTTCGCTGTGGCGGCTCACCTGACCTGCGAGATCATGATCATGGACGAGGTGCTGGCTGTCGGCGATTCCGCGTTCAAGAAAAAAAGCCTGCAGAAACTGCGGGAAGCGGCCAGCGAAAGAGACCGGACCGTGCTCTACGTCAGCCACGACATGGATACCGTGCGGAACCTTTGCCGACGCTGTCTCGTCTTAAATAAGGGGAGGATCGTGTACGACGGAGAGACGGACGGAGCGATCCGGACCTATCTGGAACTTGGAACGAAGTGAGGCGAAGAGAGGAAAAGAAAATGGTATATAAGATCGCAGATACCGTTTTCAGACTCTCTCCCACATACCAATATACGCGAAGGCTCTTAAAGAATTACGAGAGCGAAGAACCGGCGGAGATCGCGATCTCCGTTACAGAAACGGACATCCTCGCTGAAAAGGAAAGGGCGGAGGAGCCGGTATCCTCCGGGTATGCCGAGAGCCTCGCCGTGCTGCGCAAGCTGAGCGATCTCCTGTTGGATCGCGATACGCTGCTTTTTCATGGTTCGGCAATCGCGGTGGATGGAGTAGTCGCAGTTTTCGCCGCACCGAGCGGCACGGGAAAGAGCACCCACGCAAGGCTCTTGCGCGAGCTGCTGAGCGAGCGGACCGTGATGGTGAACGACGACAAACCGGTCATACGCGTGGCAGACCCGTGCATCGTGTACGGCACGCCCTGGGACGGCAAACACCGCCTGAGCAGCAACGTGGCGCTGCCGCTGGGAGCGATCTGCTTCCTCAGCCGCGACACGGTGAACCATATCGAGCGGATAAGCGCGGAAGAAGGCCTGCCCATGCTTTTGAGCCAGGCGTACCGCGCGGAGGCGGTGGACAGGATACTGCCGCTGGCGCTGAGACTGGCCGAGGCCGTGCCCCTGTACAAACTGGGCTGCAACATGGAGCCGGAGGCTGCGAAGGTCTCGTGGGCGGTGCTATCGCAAGTCTGGGAGGCGCTATGACCTTTGAAGACGAATTAAAGGAACATGGCCGCTTCATCTTCACCAGCAAGGGCATAAGCATGTGGCCGCTGATCCGTCCGGGCAGGGACGTGATCGAGATCTCGGAGCGAACAGAACCGCTGAAACCGTTCGACGCGGTCGTCTATAAGGACGGGCAGGGACGGTATGTGCTGCACAGGGTCATCCGCATAGACGGGGACACATACGATATCCTCGGCGACAACAACTGGCGCATGGAGCGCAGCGTAAAGGACGGACAGATCATCGGCGTGCTGACCGCGGTCCTGCGGGACGGCTCCCGCAGAGTGGACTTCAGCTCCGTCAAATATAAACTCTACCTGCTCCTGTGGTGCAGGCTGTACCCCATACGCACATGCCTTCTGTGGCTGCGCTGGCTTGCCGGGGCGCTGCTGAGGCACCTGCGGAAGGCAAACTGATCATCATGGATGAAGAAAGACTCTACAAGATAAAGAGGATCGTGATAGGCGCGGTCATAGCGGTCCTGATCGCGGGTATGGCGGCGATGCTGCACCATTCCAGAGCGAAGATGAGCGCGCGTTCCCAGCGCATCGCATCGCTGGTGGCGGAGGCGAACGCCTATGAAACGGAGCTGAACGAGCTGCGCCGCCAGCAGGAGCTGGAAGAGATGCACATCTACAAGCCCGAGGGGCCCGGCGCCGCGGTGGTTGCCTTCCTGATCGACGGGGAGAACACCCTGCGCACGGCGCTTTCGTACGGACAGACCTACGGCTTTACGCCTTCGATCCTGCTCCGGACGGACGATCCGGACGTGGATACCGTTATCGAGGCCATCACGAACACCGGGCTGGAGGTGATCCTCTACAGCCGCGGGATCGGTACGCCTGCCCAGATCCGCGCCTTGCAGGAGCGCGTGGACGACGCGAACTGCGCGAACACCTACTCCTATCTTCTGCGCGCCGGAGACGACACGGATGAGACGCGGCAGGTCCTGAACAGTGCGGGCATCCGAACACTGTTCCTGTACGGGGATTCGCTCACCGGCCGCGTTACCGAAGAGGGCACGACAGAGCTGAATTACAGCTATATCAACCGGAGTTCCTACACCCCGGCGAACCGGTTAAGCGACCTCAATGGCTCGGAACAGGGGCTTCTGTTCGCCTTCGACCTGGTCGACACGACCGTAACGGCACGGCAAATGGACGAGATCCTCGCTGCTATCCGGGATGAAGCTGACAGCGGTCACATCGCTATCGGATCCGTGCAAGACGCCGTACAGACGGTAGAAAACAGGCAGGAGCGCGAGAACGCGAATCTGGCGGATTTCCTTGAGGTCCAGGAGGCGAGAAGCGCACGGATCGAGGAACTGGAAGAGATCATCAAAGAGATATACAGCCACTGGGACGATTGATGCCCGGGATCGAGCGGGAGCATACGAATGAACGAAAATGACAGAATAATCGAACAGGACGGATTTGCGGACGGCATAGACCTCGTGGAGATGGGGCTGGTCCTGCTGCATCATTGGTGGATGCTGGTGATCGGCCTGCTCATCGGCGGGCTGCTCGCGGGGTGCTACACCGTGTTTGCGATCACGCCGATGTACAAGGCTTCCTCGACGATCTATATCTTCAACAAGACGACGAGCATCACGAGCCTCAGCGACATCCAGCTCGGCAGCCAGCTGACGGTGGACTTCCAGATCATCGCCAAAAGCCGCGAGGTGCTGGAGGCGGTCATCGAGGACTGCGATCTGAAGATGAGCCCCGGATCGCTCAGCGGTTCCCTGTCGGTAACGAACCCCGCCGATTCGCACATGCTGACGATCACGGTGACCAATTCCAACCCCGAACTCGCTGCACGCATCGCGAATTCGGCGGCGGACATCCTGCGGCAACAGGTTGCGGACATCATGAACACGGATAAGCCGTCGACGGTGGAACGGGCCGTGGTGCCGACGAGTCCGAGTTCGCCGAACGTCACCCGGAACATCGAGATGGGCGCGCTGATCGGCATTGCAGCGGTCGCGGCGTTCCTGATCATACGGTTCCTGATGGACGACACGATCAGCACGGAGGAGGATGTGCGCAAGTATCTGGGGCTCAACACCCTGGCGTCCATCCCCTACGATAAGTCGCTGAAGCTGTGATGAAGACGAAAACCAGAAAGCAGGTACGGCTGGTAGCCATCGTCCTGATCGCCTGCATTCTGGCCGGCGCGGCGCTGGCAGCGATCTACCGCGACAGGATACAGCGGACGCTGGCCGGGGCGGACTATACGCCGGAAAAAGAAAAGACGACCATCACCCGGGACGGGGTGGTGTACGAGCGCCGGGAAGGCGTGCGAGCCTTCCTGTTCCTGGGCGTGGACGACGTGGGGCTGAGCTACGAGGATTACGGCAGAGGCGGGCGGACGGATACGATCCTGTTGCTCGTAAAAAACGGCGAAGAACTGCGCATCCTGGAGATCAGCCGCGACACGATGACCAAGGTGGACACGTACAACCCTGCGGGCGAGTACCTGAGTTCGGGCGTGATGCAGATCAACATGCAGTACTCCTTCGGGGACAGCCCCAGGAGGAGCGCCTACCTTACGAAGAAGACCGTGTCGAAGCTGCTGGGCGGCGTCGAGATAAACGGGAGCATCGCGCTGGATATGTCGGGGATCCAGCCTGTCGTGGACGCGCTGGGCGGAATCGATGTGAGGATGGAGGAAGACTGCTCCTACATAAGCCCGGAATACACGCTCGATGCGGAGGTCCACATGGACGGGGCAGCGGCGGAGTACTTCATCCGCTGGAGAGATAAAGCCGTTGGCAGCAACGACGTGCGC
>JAIKZT010000071.1 GCA_024682015.1 Clostridia bacterium | reverse complement strand
GCTGTCCGTGGGCGACATCGTGGACGTGGTCGTCCTCGACGTTGACCCGGCCAAAAAACGCATCTCCCTGTCCATCAAGCAGGCGAAATAGGAGGGCGGCATGGACGAAAGACTGACGGTGATCGGCGCGCAGATCAAACTCCGGAATCTGCTGCGCGGCGCAGGCGTGGAAAACGCGGAGGGCGAGGCGAAGATGCTGCTGCAGGAAGCCCTGGGCATGGATCCCACGCAGCTGGTCCTCAGCTATCGCCAGTATGCCTGCAGCGCGTGCGTGGAGCAGGCGTTTGCGTGGGCAGCCCGCCGCTCTGCTGGAGAGCCGCTGCAGTACATCCTCGGGCATGCCGGCTTCATGGGCCTGGACATCCGGGTGGCGCCGGGCGTGCTCATCCCGAGGCCCGAGACGGAAGGGCTGTGCGAGATGCTGCTGGAAGAGGCGAAGCGGCGCAAGGCGGCTGGTCCTGCTTTTGGCGCAGGCGCGGCTGTAAAGGACGGGCGCGGTCCGGATGGCTTTGCTTTGGACGTAGGCGCGGCTGTAAAGGATGGGCGCGGTCCGGATGGTTTTGCGGTTAATAAGGAACAGGGCGCTGGCGGCGCTGAAGGACTCTGGCCTTCGCGCATTCTGGATCTGTGCACGGGAAGCGGGTGCCTGGCGGCCTGGGCGGCTTCGGCTTTCCCGCGTGCCGAAGTCGTTGCGGCGGACCTCAGCGAAGAAGCGCTCGCCATCGCGCGGGAGAACTGCGCGGCGTACGAGAGCCGGCCCGGCCAGGTGACCCTGCTGCAGGGCGACCTCTTCGCAGCGCTGGATGGCCTGCCCGTTCCATCGTCTAATGGCGATGGACCAGAGAAGACGGGGCTTTTCTCTGGATCCGCATTGCCCGAGGCCGGTGCGGGGGGTAAAGAAAAGCCCTGCGCGGCTGCACCGTCTAATGGCGACGGATCCGGAAAGACGGGGCTTTGCTCTGTATCTGCATTGCCCGAGGCCGGTGCGGGGGGAAAAGAAAAGCCCTGCGCGGCTGCACCGTCTAATGGCGACGGGCCTTGCGCGGGCAGCGATTCCATGACTCCCCTTTTCGACGTCATCCTGTCCAATCCACCCTACATCCCCTCCGCAACCTTGGGCGGCCTCCTTCCTGAGGTGCGCGATCACGAGCCTCGTTTGGCGCTGGACGGCGGAAAGGATGGCATGGATGTGGTCAGGCGGATCATCGAAGAGGCGCCGGACCGCCTCGCGCCGGGCGGCCTGCTGCTCATGGAGATCGACGACACGCAGGAGGCGGCCGTCCTGGATGCCTGCTGCGCTTCTGTCCGCTGGGACCGCTATGAAGTCCTGCGGGATCTCGCCGGCCGCGTGCGCTATCTGCGCGCCTTTGTCAGGACGTAAGCAGACTTGGCCGCATTGTTGGCCATTCCCCGATTATCGCCTTTAGCCACCGCATTTGTGGTGTCCAAGTCGTTTGAACAGGCGAACAGACACCAAAAGGCGGCCGTATTCGGTGCCCAAAGGACTCAATCCCCGCGTCGGGCACCAAAAACGCGGTGACCAGCCTTTAAAAAGGCCATCTGGCCAAACCACCACCTCCGCCGGACTTCCCCGTGCCGGAGATTTCAACAAAACTCCTGAAAAAAGTACTTGCAAGCCATTCTTCTCTGTGCTATCATAATAAGGCTTGTAAAGCGTTTCAGCGCTTTTCATAAGCGCGTTCAATAGATATTCTGGCAGAAGGAGGAGCGAATACAATGAAGGAAGGTATCCATCCCGCATATAAGGACTGCAAGGTAACCTGCGCCTGCGGCAACACATTCATGACGAAGTCCACGAAGGACGAGATCCGCCTGGACGTTTGCGCACAGTGCCATCCTTTCTTCACGGGTCAGCAGAAGTTCATCAATCGCGGCGGCCGTGTAGAAAAGTTCAAGCAGAAGTACAATCTCGACTAATTGCGATAGCAAGCACGCAGACCCGGCTGGAAACGGCCGGGTCTTTTACTCCTCATCGGTGGCCGCGGAAAGCGGCTGAATGGCGATCTCATGGCATTGAAGGTACTCAAGGGGGGCAAGAGCACCTCGCTCATCAACGAATACCGGTTCGCGGAAGGCGAAGTTACGGACACCCGGCTCATGGGTGTATTCGGCATGCATCTGCACTGGATCCTGCCCTACGAGGCGGAGGAGCGAGACCTGCATCAGTTCTACTATTACGACGTGGAAGAACTGGGCCTGGAGTCCATGGCTGTGATGGTCACCAGCGACGAGATCTCGCTGGAGGTCACCCGCAAGAGCATGTTCGGCGGACTCGGCGGGCGGATGATCCCGATCAGCGAACGCGAAGCGCGATGGCTGGCGAACCGGATGATTGCGGAGACGCGCCGGCGCGGCCAGATGCTGCCCGAGGAAGCGCGCGATCTGGAATTCATCACGCAGAATCCCGTGCTGCTGTCCGAAGGCGAAAAGGATGCACTAAACCGCAAGATGTGCGTGCCCATCCGGACCGACTACGGGCTCATCAACTATTACCTGATGCGCCTGTTCGGGAAAGACCCCGAAGGTGCCGCCCTGCTCGTGGCCGAAGACGCGAATCCGGCGTTTTTCGGCGAGATCGAGCCCGCGAGGCACTGCACGTTCCTGCGCAACAGCATCCAGCTGATGGGCGGCGTGCTGAAGCGCAGCTATCTCTGCGAAGTCCTCGTGGAGGAGGATGACGCCAACGCCCACTCCATCGCGGTCTGCGAGGTGGAGGTGAAGGGCGGCAAGATCGTCGGCGCGCGGCAGCGCAGCGCGTTCCGCATCTCCGAATACGAGGCTTCCATGAAGCTCTCCCGCAGCGAGTTCGTAACGGTGTACGAGATCACCGGCGACATGGACAGCTTTGACAACGGTTTTTCGTCCTATGTGCTCGGGGCGACTCGCACGGGTCACGACAGCGGCGACATGTACATGGAGTTCAAGCGCGACAACTCCCATGTGGAGCAGAGCGAGTTCGCCCTGAGCGACGACGTGCAGACCCTGTATTTCGTCAGCGACTTCGGCCAGCTCATCGTGGGCGCGTACGACCTCGACGGCATCGTGCGGGCGGAGGCGCTGCTCGCGACGGGCAAGGTGGCCCACCTGATCTACCCCACGGCCAAGTACCAGTT
>JAIKZT010000035.1 GCA_024682015.1 Clostridia bacterium | reverse complement strand
TACAGCGCGAAAGCGAAGATGGCGCCCTTGTGAGCGTTCACCCCGCGGGTGGCCCGAAACATGGCTTTTTCGGCGTTTTTGCCCACTTTTACGAGCGTAAGGATATCTGGCCCGTAAGCCGCTGAAAAGCCCGCCATTTGGGCGAAAAATGGCCTTAGAGACGATGCTGAAGCCAGGAGTAGTTCCAGGTCCATGTCCTTATGCGCGCCGTTGTTCGCGGCGTCTACGAGGCCTGGCTTCGGCGTGAGCGCAGCCTCCCGCACCAGAGCCGACGCCGCGGCCGTGCCGAGGCTGTCCCCAAGATACTGGGCGATCAGCTCGTCCGTCTTTTCCCGGATCTGATCCAGCCCGTGAGCCCTGCTCCGGGCGCAGTCCGCCGCCGGCCCGCTGCATACGATGCAGCGCCGAGGGCTTGGCCTGGACAGCTTCTCCCCGTCCGTGCCGATGATGTCGATGTCGTACAGACGCCCCCAAGGAGTTTCCTCCTCGATCCTTACGCCGATGTCCTTCAGCAGACTGGCGCCTTCCACCGCAGAGAGATGTGTCGCTTCACCTTTCCGGGCGGACGGATGTGATACTTCACCTTCCCGTGCATTTCCGGTCTGCGCGCTGCCCGGCCAACCGAAGACCAGCAGGCTCTCCGGGCCGGTAAAGCTGTCGCTTCTGTCTTCATGAAGCAAAGTAAGACCCGCTTCAGCCGCCGCAGCCTTGAATTCCTCCGCACCGTCTCTTTGCAGCATGGAAATGGCGGGCGTATTCTTGATCTCGCCCGCGATGTTCATGCTGAAGGAGACCACAGGCCTCTTATATCGTTCGATCAGATCCCACTGCTTTACCGCTCGCGCCTCCCGGCATGCCAGCATGTCCGGCAGTTGGACCGCTTTTATCTCCATCATGAATCAATTCCTTTTCTCAATGATATTATATTTTACCATATGGGAGATATTCTCTCAATGGCGATGCCAAAGCGAAAAACGCGGCGAAAGCGAACTATCCGCAAAAGTACCAATTCAATCATAATGCGGATACGGCCAGCCGTTTTCTCTCCGAATGACAATACCGCGGCAGCAAGAGGCTATCCGCAAACATGGATAATTCAACCTTTTGCGGATACTCGTCCCCTTTGCCCCTCGTGCAGAAGCAGGCCTTGTCCGCCCGTCATCCCGATGGCGCTATCTGATATATCCGCAATTTGGCGGCGATCGCTATTGTGCGGATATTAGCCAGCAGCCGGTCCTCCATGATGCTTTCTCTTCACAAAAAAACTATCCGCAAAACTGCCTAATTGGCATCTTGCGAATAGTTTGTCTGCGCCGCGTTAAATCTATTGTTTGAGGCTACATGTACTGCGTTTATGCTCTGCCCGAGTCTGTGTTCACCGCACTGAATTTGTTGCCCGAAGGGATGAACCGACTCCAAAATCAGACTTTCAAGCCCCTTCTATTCAGTGCGCCATCCCGCTCATTCAGGCCTTAATCTATCCCGGAGCCCGCATCGTAAGCCCGCTGCGCGCTCTCCATTACGACGGCAAAATAACCGGCGATCCGGACGAGGTCCTCATCCGTCAGGGGAATCTCCTCGCCTTTCCAGACCTGCGGATTTCGCGCCCGCACCTTCCCGGCCGCAAGATCGACCGTACAGCTGATCAAAGGCCCCGTAACGCTGCCGCCCGGCGCGCTGCTCTTCGTACATTCAAAGGCCAGGATCGTATAGGGAGAGTGGCTGTATATTCCAGGCACCCACTTGGCAGATCCTTCGACAGCAACCCCTTCAAAATACGGATGGGCAAACCGCGGATCCGCGAAATGCAGTTGGCAGTCCAGTATGTCCTCTGCGGGGGTCCATTCCAGAACCTTCGCGTCTACGCCGCTGGCAACGAGCAAGTCCCGCCCATCGGGTGACGGTTCGAATGCCAGGTGTTCCAAGCCCTCGAGTGTCTCGAACGCAGCCGTACTCCCAGCCCCGTTCCCCGAAGCATCCCTCTCGAGCAGCTCCATGGGATCCACCGGTTCCCCGCCGCAGCGCACCTCAAAGTGGCAGTGAGGACCAGTCGCAAGACCGGTGCTGCCCACCAAGGCGATCGGCTGTCCCTGCTCCACCACATCGCCTGCCTGCACGAGAAACTCGCTGCAGTGCGCATAGAGGGTCTCCCATCCGTTCCCGTGATCGAGGACGACCACATATCCATAACGGGACTCGTATTCCGCAGAGCTGACGGTACCAGCCGCCGCAGCATGGATCTCGCTGCCCTTCTCCGCCGCCAGATCCAGGCCGTTATGCGGATGAGCAGCCTCCGCGCTGTAGCCTGCCGCGATCACATAGTCAGCCAGAGGCCAGATCAGGTCCGGCGCGCTCACCGCGTTATATTCCGCCAAGATCGTTACCGGGTCCGTAAAGACGACCGTCATGTCGCTTTCCGCTTGGCCGGCACCCGCCGCGCCATCCCCGGGAGCCATGTAATAGGCTTCCCCGTGGAATTCAAACCCCGTTTCCAGGCAATCCAGCAGGCGCTCCTGCAATTCTGCCAGCTGCGAATAATCGTACGCGCCCCAGTGGCCTTCCGCCGCGTTCTGCAGGAGGTGTTCCACGACACTGTCCCTCAGTTTCGCATCGTTCTTATACGCCTCGGGAAGGATCAATCCCGCGGCAGCCAGCGCCTTCAGCCTGTCCTCGTTTTCCATGGCCAGCAGCATTCCCGCGGCCGCCGAGATCCGCTCCCAGTCTCTCGTCTGGGGATCTACGAAGTTCGCCGTCCACTCCGACTCTTCCGGCGTCGCTGCAGGGCTTGTCGCCGTCACCGCGGGCGATTCGAACGCTTCCCCGTCGATCGTCCCCTCCGCCTGCAGCCGGTACGCGTGACCCGTCTCAACCGGGCAGTTTCCCTCGATCAGCAAGCGATCCCTGCCCTCCGCGCGCCAGGAAGCCAAAACAGCCTCCCCCTCATACAGGTGCAGCGTCGCGTCCAGGGCCGAGCCTGCGCGGGTCAGCGAAAAGCGGCACACCGCAAGTCCGTCCGCGAACGACAACTGCGGCTTTGCCGCCGCGCCCGCCACGGCCGCGTAAACGATCCCGGTGCACACCAGCGCTATGGCGCAGATCAAAACGATTTTTCTCTTCATCTCCCTACCTCGATTCCATGTTACAGGACATCCCCCGCCCTGTCCGCTGATGTTCAACATAACGGTGCCTGCCCGACCGCATCAGGGACTGGCCGGCGTCACGCTTTCGGCCACCCGCAGCACGATGTCCGCCGGCAGGTCCGAGCCAATCGTGAAGACTATCCCCGCTTCTTCATCGGTCCAGATCAGGTTGACCCTCCCCTCGTCCTCGTGCAGCCATCCCGCGAGACCGTTCACCGAAACGCTCGTGCCTTCTCCTTCCCCGACAATCTCGCAGGCGCCATTCACATCCCCGGCGGAATACTCGAAAGCCAGCATGCCGGCTTCGCCCTGATACAGGTAGGACGCGAACCCGCCGCGCAGCGCCTCATCCTTCAGGTCCAGGCCGTCCGGCAGCCAGCCGGGCGCATAGACGACCTCTTCGGATGCCTGTCCGTTCCCTTCAAACCAATAGACCGCTCCCGACCCGGTCAGTTCCTTCCACCAGCGGACCAGCGCGCCCCGCGCTTGGGCGTTTGCGGTCAGATAGGCCGAAAAGCAGAGGATCAGCGCCAGCAGGATGGCCGCAGCCGTCCGGCCTATGCGCAGCAGCCTTTCTTCCAGAATGCGCCTTGCGTACAGCCGCTTTGCGCCATCCGCGAATCGGCGAGAAACCTTCGCCGGGGGCGCGATGTCCGGCAGCTGCGCAAGGAGCTTCGCGCATACCGGTTCGCAGGCGGCAGCCAGATCCTCGGCCCCGAAGGCTCTTCCTCCGGCCGTCAGAATGCCGTCCTCCATCTTGCCCCTCATCACTCATCATCCTCCAGAATGCCTTTCTCCATCTTCCCCCTCATCGCTCGTCCTCCTCCAGAAGGCCTTTCAGTTCGGCTTTTGCGCGCTCCAGGCGCTTGCGCGCCGCGTCCTTGCTTATTCCCAGCAGCTTTGCGATCTCCGCTGCCGAATACCCGTAATAATACCGCAGCAGGATCGCGTCCCGGCCGGCTTCGCTCATAGCAGCGATCGCCAGGGACAGCTCGCTGCCCTGCCCCTGTGGCAAAACTGCCTGCTCAGCCGTCTCCTCCCAGGATCCTTCCGCAGAGCCGTTCCTGCGCCGCAGGAGGTCGACGCACTTGTTGCGCGTGATCAGCGCCATCAGATTCTTCGTCTTCGCGCTGACGGGGTCCTCGATCGTATCCAGCAGGCGCAGCACGCCGTGCAGGGCCGCATCCACCACAATTTCCCGGTCCGCATCGCTGTCCAGGTACTTTCGGGCAATGTAAAACATGAGGTCGCGGTATTCCCCGTAGATCCTTGTAAACTTGTCTCTCTCCTGCGCCGTATTCAGCAGCGCCAGAAAGACCTGCAGCATGCGTCTTTCCCCTTTCATCCATATAATCGCAAAACCGGGGCAAAAAGCGACATCGGCCCATAAAAAATACCGGCCGCGTAAGGGGACCGGCAAGGCGAGCCTCGGCTGGGTCACACGAATATGTGACCCGTATGGCAAAACCGCAGAATGGGTCACATGGATCGCGGCTCGCATGTGGCCCATTCCGGAATCAGCCGCTTTGGGTCACACGGCGGTGTGCCCCGCATCCGCAAAGCCTTGGCCGGGTCACACCCGGGGTGACCGCTGCTTCGCCCCCGCCGGAATCTCCCTGCTGCAGGGTACGCTCACCTGGCATTTGCCGCAGCAGCCCGCAACGCCGTTTCGCGCCTTCATCTTGAACCGCTCCCACAGCGGATCATCCGCGGCTCCGACGCAGACGAGCGGCGCGTCGTAAAGGCTTGTCCCGACGTCCGCGGGATCGACGGCCGTTTCCGCCGTTACCGTATTATCCGCCGCGCCGATCAGGTGCTCCGTGATGAATGCTGCCAGTGATGCTCTGTCGATGCGCTGTCTTTCCTTGGCTGCCTCCCCCGTCAAAACCCGCCTATTTGCTCCGCACGAGCGCCTCGTCGTCCGACGTGTCCCGCAGCAGATCCTCCAGGATGCTCAGGGCATACCCCATCACCAGTTCGCAGGCGTCGTAGCGCTTCTCCGCATAGATCGCCGCCCGTTCCTTTTCCACCGCGTAGTTTCCCTGGAGGATCTCCCGGCAGGTGAGCGCTCCCACGCCCTCCAGAAACCTGCGATCGAATTCCGCCTGCTTCTTCTTGAGGATCTTATAATTCGGGAATTCCTCCCTGTTGCGGTAGCCGTATTTCAGGCCCAAGGCCATTAAACTCCCCGTCACGGCGCCGCAGCGCTCGCCGTGCTGCATGCCCCAGCCGAAGCCGCTGGAGGTCAAAAGCGCCTGTTCCTCGTCGAATCCCAGCATCCGCGCGCCATGGACGAACGCGCACTGGGAGCACATCAGCTCGTTCGCGAAAGCCTCAGCGCCCTCTTCCACCAGCGCGGGATCCACCTTCTCCATGAGATCCCAGTTCATGCCCTTGATCTTGTAATCCGTTGCCATATTCTTGCCTTTCCTTCAATGTGCCACACCGCCTAAAGATCGATAAAGAAATTCTTTACCAGACCGTCCCCGTTCACCTGATAACTGCCGGAAAACGTCTGATATGCGTAGGGCGCCGCCACGCTGCGAAGGTCTACCCAGAAGTTGCAGCTGCCCGGCACAGACCGCTCGTCGACGCGGATCATCAGAATGTCCCACCGGTCCGCCTCGGCCTTGCACGTGCTCTCCATCCGGAAGAGATACCGGCCCAGTTCGATCCGCTTGAGGATCTCCTCCGTCACGTAGGGAGCCAACCCCGCGTGGTAGGGCTCAATGGCACGGGAAAACGCCCTCGAATCGGCGGAAAGGCCAGCCTCGATCCATAGATTCCACCGTCCACCCCCATCGATCCCGAAAAACTCCCGCAGGAAAGCTATTCCCGGATATCCGCCTTCCGGAAACAGATAGGCATCGCACAGATCGCACAGCGCCCGCGCCTCTCCGGTCAGGCGATAGGCAGCAGTCTTATCCTCGCCCCACCCGACGGTGAGCGCGCCGCCTTCGTCAGCTATCACATACTCGGATTCCCCGAAATAATCGTATTCGTTGTAATCGGTGCTCCTCAGTCGAAGGAAATACCCCGCCGCATCCGTATCCGGCCCGCTTCCGGCTCGTCTGCCGCGCAGATTTCCCAACTGCCGCATCAGCTCCGCCGTCCGCTCTTCATTGAGCGTGACCCCCACAGCGGGCGCCTGCGCCGCATCGTATTTGATGATGGTGACGTGCATCGGGGCCTGCCGGAAACGCCAGACTACCTTGTCCAAACTCTGCGGCAGCAGCCTCGCGCAAGCCAGAAGCAGTACGATCGCCAGGGCGATCCCGGCCGCGACCGTCCGCTTCGTTTTGCTTTGCGTCATCGCTTCGCACCGGCCTTTCTGAACAGCCAGCCCAGCGCCAGCGAGAGCGCCATGAGGCCGAAGTATATGATCGTCGCTCCCGGGTAGCCCCACATCATGAAACTGTACCAGTCGTTCGTGTTCGGCCATTCCCCCACGCCGTTTGCAATGATGTTGCCCAAGTAGCCCGCGCCGTAGATCAGGACGGGGACGGCGGTCATCAGATTGGCCTTGCGGTCAAACGGACCCTTCGCCAGGAAGAGCTGTTCGCAGATTGCCGCTACCGGAACCACCAGATGCATCCACAGGTTGGCCTCCGCGAACATGCTGGGATAACCGTAGAGCGGCCCCAAAAACCCCACGACCACGAGGAACGTGATCGATACCGCTACCGTGGATACGTATTTTAGCGTTTCACCGCGCTGTCCGGGGTCACGCGCGGCCATTCGCCGGGTTAGAAGCCAGTAAAGGCACGCAAAGCCCTCCAGCAGGTTCGACAGTACCGTAAAGTACTTCAGGCTCGAAACGCCCGCAGACGACAGCGTGCCCCCGCCGGCAAATACCATATGGCCCCAGGAGCCGAACACGGCGATCGCCATCAGAACGTTCAGGATCCTCCTGATCTTGTCCTTTCTCATCTCGCGTTCCATAACAGATCCTCCTATCCTGCAGTTTAGCAAATGCGGGCGGAATGTCAACAGCCGTTCGGCCCCGCGGTTGTATGCCACATGCCTTTATGGTACAGTTACGTTGTACCGTATCCCCGCGAAAGAAAGGCAAGCACCATGATCACACTCTATCGCTACGACGCGTTTACGGACGTCCCCGGCAACGGCAATCCGGCTGGAGTCGTCCTCGAAACGGAAAATTTAAGTGACGCGCAGATGCAGGCCATCGCCAAAAAGGCTGCCTACAGCGAGACCGCCTTCGTCCTTCCTTCCGAAAAGGCAGACCTGCGTCTTCGTTATTTCACGCCCGGCGCGGAGGTTCCTCTCTGCGGCCACGCGACGGTCGGCTCGCTCTACATGCTCGCGGAAAAAGGCCGCCTCGGCGAAGGCGGCATCCTCGTTGAGACGGGCGCCGGCATCATGCCCATGAGCGTGACCCGCGCAAACGGCCGCATCCGCATCGGCATGACCCAGGCAGCCTACCGGGAAAAGCCCTTCCGGGGCGATGCGGCGGCGCTGGCGGAGGTCATCGGGCTGACCCGCGAAGACCTCGACGACCGCTTTCCCATCGTATACGGCTGCACGGGTCTTTGGACTGTGGCGATCCCCATCCTGCGCCGGGAGAGTTTCTCCAGGATGAAGCCGGACCACCTGCGCTTTCCGTCCATTCTCAGGGATGAACCCTACGCATCGCTGCACCCCTTCTGCCTGGAGACTGTCTATGAAGGCGCCATGATCCACGCGAGACACTTTTCTTCCCCGCGCAACAACATCGGGGAAGATCCCGTTACGGGCACAGCTTCCGGCGTGATGGGCGCCTATTACAAGCGCCACATCGCTTCGGATCCGACACGCGAACTGCGCGTCGTCAGCGAACAGGGCCTGGAGATCGGCAAGGACGGCCTGGTCGAGACGCTCGTCCCGGCAGATCCGTCCGCCCAGGTAAGGATATTCGGAACTGCGGTCTTCGCGGAACGCTATGAGGTCGATCCTAGCACTCTGTAACCTTTGAACCTCCAGAAACAGGGTGCCAAAGCGTTACGTTTGAAAAGGTTCTTGATTTGGGATCCACTTTAAAACAAAACCCCGCAAAGCCTGTAACTCCAAGCCTCGCGGGGTTTCTTGTTCCTGTGGCGTTTGCCCGGGGAACAGGCGTCTACGCAACGGGGGCATGGATGATAAGGCGCAATCAGACGTTCCATGTTTGTGAATTTTTGAAATTTGGAACGTCTGACGTTCTAAATTGGCCATTCCATGCGACGTGGAACGTGAAATCCGTTCCACGCAACGAAATAATCCGAATATAGAACGCGAAACGTTCGAAATCGGGCATTTTCACAATTATGGAACGCCGCGGCTGCGCAGCGCAAACAGATAGTATAGACACATTTATGGATTGCCACGACCGAAGACACATATGCAGATACATATAGTAATGGAATCGGGAAAGCAAAGCTCGTAAGTTTGGGTCATGTGTTTTTCATGTGGCGTCTGTCTATGCTGCGAATGCTGGCGGACGTTCCATGTTTGTGAATTTTGCGATATGGAACGTCTGACGTTCTAAAATGGCCAATTTATGCGCCATGGAACGTGAAATCCGTTCCATGGAACGAAATAATCCGAATCTAGAACGCGAAACGTTCGAAATCGGGCATCTTCACATTTATGGAACGCCGCGACCAGACAGTGCAAACAGATAGTATAGACACATTTATGGAACGCGCGGCTACGCAGTGCAAACACACAACTCAGACCTATTATGGAACGCTGTGCCTGCGCGGC
>JAIKZT010000248.1 GCA_024682015.1 Clostridia bacterium | reverse complement strand
TACGTCAGCTACGGATTCTTTCCGGTGAGCCTGCTGGCGCTCTACCTGATCTCCCACTATACGATCGCGATCGGGTAAATGCCTGCTGCGTGCCTCCATAAGCCGTTCCGCAGCCAGCCCTTCAGACCTGCTTCAAAATATTTTGCGGTTATCGCATTTTTTCTTTGACAAACCCATTTGCCAGGTGTATACTATCGATTGTTGATATGCGGTATTGGCGGAATTGGCAGACGCGTACGGTTGAGGGCCGTATGGGTAACACCGTGATGGTTCAAGTCCATTATACCGCACCAAAGCCCCAGGTCTCAGGACTTGGGGCTTTTGCTTTGCCCTTTTCTCTATTATTTTCTGTGCCCGTCGAACCAGGCCGTGATCTCCTTCAGGCGGCGGATGCGGTGCTGGGGCTTGCCGCTGCGGGACAGCTCGTGGTTCTCCCCGCGGAACGCGACGATCTTCGACTCCACGCCGTGCGCGAGAAGCGCGGAAAACATCTGGTACGCCTGATCGATCGGGCAGCGGTAGTCCTCAAACGAGTGGATGAACAGCGTGGGCGTCTTCGCCTTGTCGGCGTAAGCCATGGGGCTGCGGGACCACAGAAACGCGGGTTCGCGCCAGGGCGTGCTGGATTGCTGAGCCTCCGAAAACTCCGGGCCGATGTCGGACACGCCGTAGAACGAGAACCAGTTGGAGATGGACCGCTGGCTGGCGCAGGCGCGGAACCGGTCCGTGTGACCCACGATCCAGTTCGTCATGAAGCCGCCGTACGAACCGCCCGTCTCAAACAGCTCCTCGGGATCGATCTGCGGATAAGCTGCGAGCGCTTCGTCCAGGAAGGCCATGATGTCGTCATAGTCCACCGTGCCGTACTTTCCCCGGACGTCCATGAATTCCCCGCCGCGGCCGTCGGAGCCCTGCGGGTTGCAGTAGATCACGAAGTAGCCCTTCCCCGCCCAATACTGCATTTCGTGGAAGAACACCGGGCCGTATACGGTCTTCGGACCGCCGTGAACGTCCAGGATGCAGGGATATTTCTTCGCCGGATCAAAGCCCAGCGGCTTGATGACGAAGCCGTGGATGGGTCTGCCGAGCCGTTCGAAGACGATGGGCTCGGGCTGCGCCACGTAGCGGCCCCGCAGCGCCTTGCCGCAGAAGTCGGAAACGCGCTTCAGGGTGCCCATCTTAGGACCATCCACAGGCGCCTCGTACAGTTCCTGCGGCCGCATGTCGTAAAGGCCGGCAAGCAGCGCTTTGCCGCCCGCGATGTCGAAGCAGTCGACGCTGCCGTCCTTTTCGATCACCGGGGTTATCTGTCCGTCTTCCAGCTTGTACAGATAGGCGCCGTCCCACAGCGTGGTCGCGAAATACAGCGTATCGCCGACCATCTTCCGCGAGAGACCGCCGCCGTAGCGCACATCCGAGGCCACGGAAGAGCCGAGGGCCTGCCCCCACTTCGCATAAGGCGCACGCTCGCCGGTCTCGTAGTCCACCTTGAAGAAATCCGGATCCGTGTTCCTGCCGAAGGCCTGATCCGAAGCGAGCAGCAGCAGGAAACTGTCCGCAAGTTCATAATTGTATATCTCCAGGTCTGCCTTTGATCGCACGAGCGTCTCGGGATCCGCCGGCGTTTTTCCGTCCGCGGGCACCCGGGCCAGGAAGGAGCTTCCCTCCATCCTGCGGAACGGCTGCATCGCGTCCTTCCCGATGAAATACACGAAAGACTCGTCTTTTCCAAGTTTTACACTGCTTGCGTCGATGCCGAAAGAAAGCAGCGGGATCAGTTTTTTCCGACGGTGATCCCAACGAAATACCGACGAGTACGACCCTTTCGTGTACGTCCCGCCGTTCCACCACCAGGGCATCTGTGCGATCACCTCGTAGTCCTCGTTCTCCTTTTTATCCTTCAGATACTCCTCCGCGCGCTTCGGATCGCCCCTGTACAGGTCTTCCCAGCCGGGGAACACGCTGGCGCAGACGATGAAGTCTCCGCCCTTCATCGGGATGATCTTCGATACCGGCACCGGAAAACGCAGGAATTCCTCCGCTTCGCCGCCGTCGATGCGGATCTTATAGTATTTCGTTTCGATGGACGGTCCTTTGACCGCGCCGCGCTGTTCGCGGTCACCGGCAAAAGCGATCGTCTTCTCGTCCAGCCAGACGAAATCGTGCTCCTTGCCCAGGCCCGTCAGGCGGCTGTTTTTGCCGTCCCGGCGCAGCCACAGCCACGAATCGTAGCCGTTTTTCTTCAGGTTGGCACGGGTCAGCGTGAAAGCCGCGCTGCCGCCTTCGGGCGAAAA
>JAIKZT010000210.1 GCA_024682015.1 Clostridia bacterium | reverse complement strand
TCACGCGTGTGGGCGGACAGCACGCGGGCTTTCGTGGATCAGCCGGAGGACGTGCTCATGGACGAAGGGGCGACCGGCAGACTGCACTGGTCGGTCAACTTCATACCGGAAAACAACGACACGTACTGGCTGACGGGCGGCGATCTGCCGGAAGGCGAGGCGGTCAAGATCTATACGATGTTCCACTACGAGATCGGCGATGAACTGCGGTTCGCCGAGAACCTCAGGGAGATGGACATCGTGGTGGAAGAGACCTGGATCAGCGACAAGCCTTACCGCATCAGGTTCCGGGACGAGCTCGGCACGGAGCATTTCAGCGACCCGTTCTACGTCAAATACGCGCCGAAGGCCTTTGTCCTGCAGCCGCAGACGGTCTTCATCCCCATGGACGATCCGGACGCGAAGGTGCCCATCACCTGGGCCGTCAATTTCACGCCGGACAGCCCCCAGCTTTTCCGGGTGTTTAACCAGAATCTCTTTGCATGGGTGGATGAATACTTTACAGACCGCGCCGGAAATCCCGCGTACAGCCGCAAAACCATGGAAGTGATGGCGGACGCGTCGATGATCAGCGAGGATGATTATTGGATCAATTTCTACGACGTTGAAGCGGACCATTGGGCGTATCAGTCCGCGCATTTCTACATCTATCCGGAAGGCATTGGCCTGCTCACGGAGCAGCCGCAGGACGTCTTCATCGTGGACGGACAGCCGGCGCCGCTCACCTGGTCCGTCGATTTCACCCCGTCGAACTGGATCGACGACTGGGGCTATGAGGAAGACGTGTTCCTCTTCGACGACGGCAACGTCCCGTCGGGGTATCTTTACGCTCCGGACGACATGTACCACTACCTGAGCGGCATGAACGTCGACGTTTCGCCGCAGCAGGACATGACCCTCATGGCGCAGCCGGAGTGGGTCAGCTCGAATCCTTATCGGCTCATCATCAAGCAGAAGGACTGCCCGAGGGTCTACAGCGACTATTTCTACATCCGCGCGGCGCACACGGTGAAGTTCGTGCCGAACGAGTACGGCCTGGGCATCCCGGACCAGATCGTCGTAGACGGCGAATGCGCGGTCGAGCCGGAGCTTGCGGCTACGCGGGAAGGGTACACGTTCCGCGGCTGGTACAAGGACGCGGCGTTTACGGAAAGATATGATTTTGCGACGCCCGTCGAAGAGGCGCTGACCCTCTACGCCAAGTGGGACATCAACTACTACCGCGTGGAATTCGACGCCTGCGGCGGTTCACCGACGCCCCCGCCCGTTCTGACGCCATACTGGGATACGGTCAGCGAGCCGGAAGCGCCCGCGCGCGAAGGCGGCGTTTTCTGCGGCTGGTACACCGATCCTGAGTACAATAACGTGTACGACTTCAGCAGGCACGTTACGGGCCCGCTGACGCTCTATGCCAAATGGGACATCCCCATCTACACGGTCTACTTCCAGAACAAGGGCATCGGCACGAAGCCGCCGGTGCAGAAAGTCGTGTACGGAGAGACGGCGGCGAGGCCGGAAGACCCATCGCAGGACGGCTACATTTTCGGAGGCTGGTGGATCGACGGCGCGGAATACGATTTCGCGGCGCCTGTCAAACGGAACCTGACGCTGTGGGCCAAGTGGACGAAACAATGCACCATCACGTTCGACGCCGGAGGCGGGTCGGGCACGATGGCGCCGGTCACAGCGCTGCAGGGCGATTCCTATATCGCGCCGGAGTGCACGTTTACGCCGCCGGCGAACAAGCGCTTCGTGTACTGGTCCGTTTCCACGGACCTTTATTACAAGCATCCCGGCCAGCAGGTCTCGATCTCGGACGATACGGTGTTTACCGCCGTCTGGGACTACGTGCCCACCCGGTCGGTCACCTTCAACATGAACGGCCACGGCGAGCAGATCCCCCCCGTGTGGGTCGAACTGAACACCGCGCTGGCGGAGCCACCCGAGGCTCCTTCGGAAGAAGGCTGGACGTTTACCGGCTGGTATACGACGAAGAGCGCTGCGGACAGCGCTTCGAGCGCGTATCTCTACGATTTTTCCAAGCCTGTTACGAATAATGTCACGCTCTACGCCGGCTGGCAGGACAACACGCTCTATAAGATCCGACTAAGTTACGGCGGCAGCGGCTACGGCCATGCGGTCCTGACCGGCGAAGGCATCGAGCAGCTGGACGACGAGACTTATCTCGCCCATCCGGGCATCTGGGTGGAGGTCGCTGCGACGCCTGCGGAGGGTTCCAGGACCGGCGAGGACGTCTGGGGCAGCAACTGGATCGAGGCGAACAATCAGCCCATCGGCGGCACGAAGCGCTTTCGGATGACCGCGGCCGAAACCTATGTGACGGTGAGTTTCACCATGAAGCCCATCGAAGAGGGCGGACATCTGCACGATGCCACCACGCTGACCCACGTTGTCGAGCGGCCCGCGACGTGCACGGTGGACGGCTGCATCGAGCACTATGAGTGCCCCGTCTGCGGACAGTGGTTCTACTTTGATGATTTCTATCAGGAATTCCGCTCCGTGTTCAGCGTGGAATACTATACCGAGCATGCGACTGGCCACGTGCCGGCCGATCCCGTGCAGGAGAACATCGATCCGGCGACGTGCGAAGGCGACGGCTTCTGCGATGTGGTGATCTACTGCTCCGTCTGCGGCGAGGAACTGGAACGCGAGTTCACGGACATCCCTGCGACGGGTCACGCCTGGAGCGAGCCGGTGTACGAATGGGCGGCGGACTATGCCTCTCTTACTGCGACGCATACCTGCGCGCATGACCCG
>JAIKZT010000207.1 GCA_024682015.1 Clostridia bacterium | reverse complement strand
CGAGTCCGATGGTGTGGAGGAGGTCGGGCTTGCCGTAGGCGGCGATCGAGGCCTCGGTGAGCTTCCAGTAGGCATCGAGCCACTTGTCCTTGCGCACGTCCCACACGCGGTCCGTGGGATGCCCGTAGCATCCGCCCTCCTGCGGGAGGAAGTCAGGCTTCACCGTATCAAGGAACTGGTACGGCGTGCGGGAGTACCAGTGGCTCATCGTGCCGAAATCCTCGGGCACCATCAGGCCGCGGTCGAAGGCGTAGTCGAGCACCGACTTGCGCAGCAGGCCGCGGAACTGGAGCGACCAGAAGAGCGAGCGGTTGTTGTAGCCGGGCATCGCCTCGGGGAGCGGCTTCGCGGGGTCTGGGTAGTCCACCACGTCGGGATACGCTTTCTGGAACGCGTCGTCCATGCCGATGCGCGGCATGATGAGGTTGAGGCGGCACTTGACGCACCAGTCGATCTCCTTCTTCCAGTCCTCAAGTCCCCAGTGCTCGGCCTGGAAGCGCGTGAGGCCGCGGTGCGCGAAATAGCGGAGGCCGCGGAATTCGAAGGACGACTGTTCGAGCACGTCGAGGCCCGCGATGTCGGGCGCGGCGCCCTTCGGCACCACATCGCCGTCCCAGAACCAGCGGCAGCCGCCGCGCCGTTCGAGGAAGTCGTAGACGGCGTAGAGCGCGCTGCGCCCGTTGACGGCGGCGAGCTCCAGCCCATTCGCATCCGACTTCATCCGGTACGCGTCGTAGCCGTCCTTCGTCGGCGGCAGCGCGGCAAAGCGGATCGCCTTCGCCTCCGTCGCCGCCGGAACGATCGCCAGCTTCTCGCCGCAGATTTCCTGCCAGTAGCGTGCCAGCTCCTTGGCGGCGATTCGGTGCGCCTTCTCGCCGCACGCGGGCGGCAGCACAATCTGCACCGCAAACGCGGGAATCACCAGTCCTGCAATGACTTGTATCAGTAATTTTTTCATTTGGATTACACCTTGAGATAGACCTTGTGACGGTTCAGGAACCAGCAGAGCCCCCAGCAGAGCAGAAGCACGCCGAGGCCAATGGCGAAATTCTGATTGGGGAAGAACCGGGCCACGCCGCCAAGGAAGAATCTGCTTATCGCCTTGCAGTCCACGATGCGCGCAAACATGTAGACCGTGATGGCATTCAGCCCGACGACCTTCAGGAAGAAGCTCCATCGACGACATCCCCTCGCATCTATTATCCAGTAGAACATGGCGAGCATCAGGAAGGAATATCCGCCCGTCAGAAGCGTGAAGCTGGGTGTCCACAGCTTCTTGACGACCGGGCACCCGAACGACACGCCCCATCCTGCCAGCAGCAACACAACGCCCGCCGCAGCCAGCAGCGCCGCCTTCCGCGAGGGCGTCAACCCCTTCCGCGTCGACCGGAGAAGGTCGCCCGCCAGCATGCCCAGGGCGGCCGTCACCGACGACCCCAGGACCGACACAGGGACTCCGCTCGGTTCCAAAAGGTTCTTTTCGTACAGATGCCCTGGCGTGAAGCCGATCCGGTCGAGATACCCCGGGAAGCACCCTTCGGCCGTCCACGGTCCGAAACCAGGCGGCGCGTCCGGCGCGGGGACGGTCAGAAGCGCCCAATATCCGGCCAGCATGGCCAAGGCGATGCAGATCCGCGCGCGAACACCGAAATGCACGTAAAGCAAGGCCGCGGCAGCCCATGCCATTCCGACCTTCCCGAGGACGCTTGCGTAGCGGAAGTCATGGAAGTTCAGCTGCAGCACCCCGTTGTAGACCATCCCGAGGAGAATCAAGGCTGCAAGCCTCCTGAAGATGCGGCCATGTATGCGCCATGACGAATCGCCGCGTTCGCGCTGTTTGGAGAGCGAGAACGGGAAGCTGACGCCGGCGATGAAGACGAACAGCGGAAAGATCGTGTCCCACAGCGCCAACCCTTCCCACTTCACATGGCGGAATTGGTTCGCAAGCCAGCAATCCGAGCCGCCCGGGAAAAGCTGGCAGAACCCGATGACCGTCATCCCAAGGCCGCTTATGAGCAACATGTCGAACCCGCGCAGGGCGTCGATCGATTCTAGGCGTTCTGGTTTTTCCATGTCTCGCTCGCTTTTCTACGCCGCCTTTGACTTTCCACCTTCAAACAACCTCTCCAGCTCCTCCAGGGACTTGCCCTTCGTCTCGGGGATGAAGCAGGAGGTGACGAAGTAGAGCACCCCGTTCGCGGCGAAGAAGAAGAACATCGACGACCAGCCCCAGGCCTCGACCCACGGACGGAACGTGGAGGCGAGCCCGCACGCGGCGAGCTGGTTCAGGAAGAGCGCGATCGCCATGCCGTTCGCGCGGATGCGCGAGGGCATGAGCTCGGAGAGGACGAGCCACACGCAGATGCCGGGCCCGAGCGCGTAGAACACCTGCATGAAGAAGAACGCG
>JAIKZT010000189.1 GCA_024682015.1 Clostridia bacterium | reverse complement strand
AAGCGTTTCCAGAAAAGCGGTTTCGCCGAGCGTATTGATCTTGAAGAACACCGCCTGGCTTCCTCCCGTCGCTATGCCGCAGATTTCCACGCCATCCGGCACTTCGATAAACAGCACGCTGAGGCTCGCGCGATTGCCTCCGGCATAGCTGAATCTTTCGTAGACGCGCTGGCTTATGCGCCATCCCTGGACGTTCATGTCGAAGCTTTCCTCCAGGCTTAGCGACGCGCTTTGCATGTGCAGTTCTATGTCGATAAAATCCACGATCTGTCCGAAGTCTCCGGCCACATGAGCCGTGTATTTGGCCATATAAACCTCCTTTAGGCACCCACGAGTCTTATGAAGCCCGCAAACCGTTGAAATTTCAAGGCTTGCGGGCCATAAGGCCAAAAACAGCCGATTTAAGCGTTTTTTTCTTCGCGGTCGATATCTTATACCTTGCGAAAACGATTCGCCTTTGCGAACAAATGTTCCACAGGCAAGAACAGAAGGGAAAACCCTCTTTAGAACACGAACGGCACGCAGCGCAGCAATTCGTATAAGTCATCCGTCTGCATGCGTATCGTATGGGAATCGATCAGTTCGAAGCCGGGATAGTTGCTGCACCGCGCGGCGTCTCTGTGCTCTTTATAAGAGATCTGCAGGTCGAAATGCCTGGGCAGTTCGCACATGGCCTTGCTGAGATCCTGCTTTAAGGCCTCTTCGGTCCCCTGCCGGATGAGATTGCAGACGAGCTGCGGCTGACGGCATCTGGTGTATCCGCCGAACCCGTCCTTGGCCCAGACGGTCTTCAGCATGGGATGCAGATGCAGGCTGTCTTCCGTGAGCATCTTGTCGCCGGACAGGAACACCGTCGGCACGCCGTAATAGGCCGCGCACCAACTGTACAGCATAAACTCCGAACAGTCTTCGCCGTTCAGGAGAACGCGCGTCGTTTTCGTCGTAAACGTATGGGACAAGGGATTTCCGATCTTGCCTGCGGCGGAATGATAGCCGATGAACATGGCCGCGTCGAACCCGGCCTCGATGCCTTCGACCATGGTCCTGGGACTGCTGTTGCCGGAACGGATGACCTCCACGCACAGGGGCAGTTCGTTCAGATCGATGTTGCGCCCGCCGTCGTGAGCATCCTTGACAAGGATGTAGTCCGCTCCGGCCGCGATGGCGCCTTCACAGGCAGCCTTGACCTCCATCGTCATCTGATGCGCCGCGAGAGCGTAATCGATCTCGCCCTTGTCCGTTTCGGGCCAGACGGTCGTAAAAGCGGTTCCTTCGATATCCGCGCTGATGAATACTCTCATGTTATAGTACCTCCATACGGTCCATTATAATCCATTCTGAGACCGATGAACAGAAAAGCAGCGGGAATGCCGCCGCTTTTCAGGGAAAGAAGGTCTGATTGCTTTTGTATACCTGTGCATTATAATTCCCGCGGAATGGTGATGAACTGTCCGGTCTGCAGGCTGTCCGCAGATACGCCGTTGAGTTTGCAGATCTCGTAAACGATGAGCCGCACATCCGCATCGGCCGGCCCGTATTCCTTAGCCAGACCCCAGAGCGTATCGCCGGACTGTACGCGCACCTGCACGAATTCCCGCGTGCTCGCGCCGGAGATCGTATTGAAGCCCAGCACCGTACCGATGATGCAGGCCGCCAGGATGATCATGATCGCCACGAAAGCCGTGAATCTGGTCTTGTTCGCTATTCTGTACCTCTTGTGTGCCATTTTCGTTCCCTCTCAAAAGAAACATTTGTTCGCACCACTATGATAGCAGAACAAATGTTCTTTTGTAAAGAGGTTTTTGAAAATTTCCACAAAAAAGTTTAAAGACCCTTCACCAGTCCCCTATCCTTCAGCGTCTGCAGCGCTTTGATCACGCCGAATCTGGCGTGGTCATACGTAATGCCTCCCTGGAAGAACACGTCGTGCGGCTCGCGCATGGGCGCGTCAGCCGACAGTTCGATGGAGGAACCGCCCACGAAGGCCCCTGCCGCCATGATGATCTGGTCCGTGTATCCCGGCATGTCCCAGGGCACGGGTGTAACGTAGGAATCGATGGGAGCCGCCGCCTGCACGCCTTCGCAGAACGCGCAGACCGCTTCGGGACTGCCGAGCCGTACGGCCTCAACGATATCATTGCGGGGGTCAGCAGGCCCCGGGCATACCTCGTATCCCAGATCCGCGAACACCTGTGCGCACAGCGCGGCGCCCTTGACGGCGTCCATCGTCACCCGCGGCGCGATGAAAAGCCCCTGGAACATGCTGCGCGTCTGCCCGAACGTCAGACCGCATTCGCCGCCTATCCCCGGGCTCGTCACCCGCGTGGCGACCTTGTCCACGAGGTCCCGTCTGCCCACGATGTAGCCGCCGGACAGCGCCAGCCCTCCGCCGGGGTTCTTGATCAGGGACCCTGCCATGATGTCCGCGCCGACGCCCACCGGTTCCTTCTCGTCGGTAAACTCGCCGTAGCAGTTGTCCACCATGCAGATGACATCCGGCTTCACGGATTTACAGGCAGCAGCCCACTCTTCGATCTGCGGGATCGTCATGGCGTTGCGGAACGCATAGCCCCGCGAACGCTGCAGCGCGCAGACCTTCGTCTTCGGGCCGATGGCGCGCTTGACGCCCTCGATGTCGATCTTTCCGCCATCGAGCAGGTCCACCTGTTTATAGCTGACCCCGAATTCCCGCAGGTTGCCGTAAGCGTTTCCCTTGAGGCCGATGACGGTCTGCATGGTATCGTACGGGTCGCCGTTGCAGTAGATGAGCTCGTCCCCCTGCCTCAGCAGGCCCAGATAGACGCTCGCCAGCGCGTGGGTGCCGTTCACGATCGTGGGACGAACGAGGCCGGCTTCTGCCCCGAACACGTCTGCGAACAATTGTTCTAGAGCAGTACGGCCCACGTCGTCGTAGCCGTAACCGGTGTTCCAGGCGAAATGCTGATCGTTGATGCGCGCGCGCTGGAACTGGTCCAGCACCTTATACTGATTGAAGGAACGGATGTCGTCCAGGCGGGAAAAGACGGACGCCAGTCTGGCCTCCGCCTCTTCCACTCTCGTCAGAATGGCCGCATCGATTCCGAAGTGTTCATGAAGATAGTTATATGTTTCTTTGTTCATAAGGACCTCTA
>JAIKZT010000178.1 GCA_024682015.1 Clostridia bacterium | reverse complement strand
ATGTCATCCACGACGGTATAGCGTATGCGATATCCATAGAAACGGGAGAAGAACTCTACAAACAACCTTTGAAACCGCATGCAAAACGTATGCTCAGGGAGTGGATCAGCTTGCACAGAGAGGAGCTGCAGGAGTTATGGGAGACAAAGAAGATGCGAAAAATAAAACCGCTGGATCAGTACAGGAAGGAATGGAATCAGGATATCTGGGACATGAGATACGCAGCATTCGTTGCCTGGACGTATGGATGCTTGAGGTTTTATTTGAAGAGGGTATAAAAAAAGTCGTGGATCTGCGCTCTTTAGCGGAGCAGTACCCGGGTTTCCGTATCTTCTACGAGCAACCGGCTTTATTCTTCGCTGCAGAGAGCAATCCATATGGCGTCATCTGGAACGACGATGTGGATGTTTCGGAGTTCTGGCTCTGGGAAAACGGACGGACAGTTTCCACGGCCTTTGACGATCTGCTTTCCATGAAGGAAGCAACCGAGCGTTGGGGGGTCAACGAAAGTACCATGCGGAAGGCCATTGAGGCCGGCCGTTTCATTGTGGGCGAAGATGTAAAGCGGTTCGGAAAACAATGGGTCCTTGCAAAAGGCGCTGTGGAAAGGCTGTATGGGCCAGAATTGTCGGAAATCAACGAGGAAGAGCTTGGTTACCCGGAGCACGTCATGCGCCGGCTTCGCTATGCGAAGGAGCATGGCTATAAGTCAGCAGGAAAGAAGTAAAGGAGAAAACATGAAGACCATCGGACTCATCGGCGGCATGAGCTGGGAAAGCACCGTGCCGTACTACCAACTGATCAACGAATCCGTCAAGCGCGAGCTGGGCGGGCTGCATTCCGCAAAGATCGTGCTCTGGAGCGTCGAGTTCGACGAGATCGAGCGCTGTCAGTCCGAAGGTCGCTGGGACGACGCCGGGGCCATTCTCGCGAAAGCTGCGGCAGGACTGGAGGCCGCCGGCGCGGACTTCATCCTCATCTGCACGAACACGATGCATAAGGTCTACCGCCAGGTGGAAGCGGCTGTCAACGTGCCGCTCATCCACATCGCGGACGCGACGGCAGCCGTGCTCAAGGCGCACGGCGTAGGAAAGGTCGGCCTTCTCGGCACGCGCTACACTATGCAGCAGGATTTCTACAAGGGGCGCCTGGCGGAACAGGGATTCGAGGTGCGCGTGCCGGGCGAAGCCTTCATTGGCGAGCTGAACCGCATCATCTTCGAGGAACTCTGCGTCGGGATCATCCGGGAAGAGTCGCGACAGTACTTCGCGCGGGCGATCGAGGATCTGAAAGCGCAGGGCTGCGAGGGGGTCATCCTCGGCTGTACGGAGATCGGCCTGCTCGTGCACGAAGAGGACAGTTGCCTGCCCTTCTTCGACACGACGGTCATCCACGCCGAGGCCGCGGCGAAGTGCGCGTTGCTGTAGGAGGCGCATCGCATGACCCTCCCCAGCGACCGCATAACAGCAGAGAGAATCGCTCATCTGGCCGCTCGGGCAGGCGGCAGGGCTTATTATGTCGGCGGCTGCGTGCGCGACGAGCTGATGGGGCGCGCCGTCAAGGACCTGGATATCGAGGTCCACGCCCTCGCGCCGGACGTCCTCTGGTCCATCCTGGAGCAGGTCGGTGAACCGACCGCGCACGGCAAAAGCTTCGGCGTGTACGGCCTGCGGCATACGGGACTGGATATCGCCATGCCCCGAAAAGAGCGGCAGATCGGGGCGGGTCACCGGGGATTCGAGGTGGATGTGGATCCGTTCCTCGGCCCGAAGGAAGCCGCCCGGCGGCGCGACTTTACGGTCAACGCGCTGATGAAGGACGTGCTGAGCGGTGAGGTGCTGGACTTCTACGGCGGCCGGCAGGACATGGCATCCGGCATCCTTCGCTGCGTGGACGAAAACCATTTCGGGGAAGATCCGCTGCGCGTGCTGCGGGCGGCGCAGTTCGCGGCGAGGTTCGGTTTTTCCGTGGAAGCACGCACCGTGGGGATCTGCAGTGCGATCGACCTTTCGCAGCTCTCCCGGGAGCGCGTGGAGGACGAGCTGAAGAAGGCGCTGCTGCAGGCGGAAAAGCCTTCCGCGTTCTTTGAGGTGCTGCGCCAGATGGGGCAGCTTTCCCCATGGTTCACCGAGGTTCAGAGCCTGATCGGTGTGCCGCAGGACCCCATCTTTCATCCGGAGGGGGACGTGTGGGTTCATACCATGGAGGTGCTCGATCGGGCAGCCGCGCTGCGGAGTCGGGCGGAAGATCCGTATGCTTTCCTGCTGCTCGCACTGTGCCACGACTTCGGCAAAGCCGTTACGACGGAAGAGAAGAACGGCCGCATCCACGCCTATGGGCACGAGACGGAAGGGCTGCCGCTCGTCGAAAGCTTCCTGCAGCGCCTCTGTGGCGAGGTCCGGGTGCGTCATTACGTGCAGGACATGGTACCGCTGCACATGCGGCCCAATTTGTCCGCGTACTCCAAACCGCCCGTTAAATCGACCAATCACCTGTTTGATGAGGCCGTTTCTCCAGAAGACCTCATCTTGTTCGCGCAAGCGGACCGGCCGGTATTCGCCGGGACGGAAGTTTTTTCCGGGGACGAGGCATTTCTGCGGGAACGCCTGCGCGTCTACCGCGAAACGATGAGCCGCCCATTCGTCGAAGGCAAGGACCTCGTCGTTGCGGGGATCACACCCGGGCCGGCCTTTGCCGAGCTGCTCGCCTTTGCGCACAAGCTGCGCCTCGCGGGCATCGAAAAAGAGTCCGCCCTGAAACAGACTCTGGCGATGGCAAGAAAACTGGAGAAGCGGTAAAAATCTCATTTTCCCCTGCGCGGCAGAGGCTTGTTATCCGCAGATTCGGTTGTAGATGCTTTTTGCGGATAACGGAAAGGATGCCGGGACACGATAAACCGGGAACAGCGGGGAGCAAAGCTGGATTTTTAAACG